>JBGSVS010000049.1:0-9792 GCA_041752895.1 Tabrizicola sp. | reverse complement strand
ACCGAGAAGCACCCGCGTCTCGCGCGGATGGGGGGCACCCTCCAAGCGGTCGGGGTCGGGCAGGGGATCGGTCTTCGGGTCGGCCATGCGGCGCAGATTGCATGGGAGCCGTGTCGGGGGAAAGGGCCTAAGCGGAGGACTGGCGGTCGGCGAGATGCGGGCGTGTCCCGCTGGTGTGATCGTCGGGGTCCGGAGCATGCGGCCGTCGAGCTCATCCTGGGCGGTCGATCGGGTCTGGCGATGCCAAGTCTGGCATGCGGCGGCTGGAACCTTGTGGTACTGGGCCGATGAGGAACGCATCTTGAGCTTCCGGCTTTTGGCGGATGACCGGGCCCGGGAGGCAGGTCGAGTGCGCGGGCGCGACCTGACGGAATCTCGTGTCGGCCACCGGACGCGGACTATCCCGTTGAATTCCCTAGTTCAGCGTCCTTGAGAGCGACCTGACCGGTGCCAGATCAGTCAGCTGTGCCGAGTGCCGATGCCGCGGCACGAACCCTTAGGGCTGGAAAGTGAGTCAGGCCCCGCCACTGAACACTCGGCCGATACCCGCTGTGGCGCGTCAGAACAGGTCCACGTCGCCGTGGGTTTCCTGCGGCAGCGTCTGTCTTGGGGCGTGGCCGACCAAGGATTCTGCTAGGGACCGCAAGCCAACCAGTTCGATGTGGCTGCCCACATGGATCGACGAGCCCGGATCGGCCGATCTGGACAACGAGTCGATGAAGACCGCCAGATAGTTCGCCGTTTGCGCAAGATGGTCCAGACCCTGAAGCGTTGTCCGCAGATTCTCACCGCCGCGAATGCCGTCCGAAATCAGTTCGCCCACCTTGCTTTCAATTCCGTAAGCCGTCGACGAGAAGTGCTGCAATTCCTCGGCCAGGTGCTTGAAGAAATCCCGAAGGTCGATGTGATCCGGAAGGCGCGTTCTGGTCATGGCTTAAAGCGGTCCAACGACTGCCTGGATGCAGGCCTTGAGCTGTGGCGTGCTGAAAGGTTTCTGGATGTAGTTGTTCATGCCAAGCGACTTGCCGGAGTTCATAAGCTCGGGTGTCATGCGCCCGCTGACGAGGATGAAGCCGATCCGCGCGGTCATGCGATTTTCCCGCAGGCCCTTCAGCAGGCCAAGCCCGTCCATTCCCGGCATGTTGTAGTCGGAAATCACCAGATGTGCCGGCCTTGCGACAAGCGCCTGCAAGGCTTCGGCACCATCCTTGCGGAAGTCGATCTTCTTCACGCCCATTTCTTCGAGCGCCATGATGATCAGGCCACGGCTGGTTGCCATGTCGTCGACCACCATCACGTTGAGACTGTCCCTGAGTGCCATCTGTCTTCTCCTGTCCGATGTTACGCCTGGCTTGCAGTTGCCTACGGCGTTCGTTGGAAAATGGTGTTTCCAACTGTAAGCATGCTTGACCGCAAGGAACGGCAGAGCCGTTCGGAATGGCCGATGAAGAGGAATCCGCCCGGGTGCAGGGCGTCGTGGAACCGGGTCCAGAGCCGCTCTTGCGTGTCGCTGTCCATGTAGATGGCGACGTTCCGGCAGAAGATCACGTCGAATCTCCCGCTGAAGGGCCAGTCGCCCATGAGGTTCAGGTGTCGGTACGAGATCAGCGACCGCAGGTCCTGTGTCGGCGTCCACTGATCCGATGCGGGAACCTGCTCGAAGTATCTGTCGAGCATGTCTCGCGGCAGCTTGCGCAGGCTGTTCGACGCGTATCTGCCGATCCGGGCGCGTTCGAGAGCGCTGCGGTCGACGTCGGTTGCAAGGAGCTTCAGGTCGTGATGCCCCGCATTCGGGAACGACCGAAGCAGACAGGATGCAAGCGAGTAGGGCTCTTCGCCCGTCGAACATCCCGCCGACCAGATCCGGATCCGCTCACCGGATTGTGCCCGATGGATGAGATCGGGCAGGACGTCGCTTTCCAGGAACTCGAAGTGGTGTTGTTCCCGGTAGAAGTGGGTCGTGTTCGTGGTGAGCGCCGAAATGAAGAAATCCAGTTCCTCAGCCGCATCGGATCTGAACGCAAAGTCCAGATAGCTTGCAAAGTCCTTGAAGCCGAGCTGCAGAATCCGTCCCGACAGCCGCGCATAGACCATGCGTTCGTTTGCTTCGGTCAGAAGAATTCCGGCAATGCGGTAAAGCTGGGTCGCGACCTTGGAAAAATCCGCGGCCGTGTAAACCACCTCTTCCTCAAGGCGGGCAGGTTGGCTTGGGGAAAGCCGAGGGATGCTCATGCCAGCTCTTCTCGGCCGACGACCCGAGGCACGACGGCGCACACGTCGATCAGCCGCAGCATGCGCTGGTCGATGGCGATCACGCCTTCGAAGAACGCCCGTGTCAGATCGGAGGAGACCGACGGGGTCGGCTGGATGAGTTTGCGATCGACGCTGAGGATGTCCGAGACGGCATCGACGAGAAAGCCGACGGTCTGGTTCTCCACCACGCAGATCACGATGACGTGCCGGGCGTCAGGGGTGATCGGTTCCAGCCCCATGCGTGCTGCAAGATCGACAATCGGAACCACTGCGCCGCGCAGGTTGATGACCCCCAGGATGTAGGGCGGCGCGTGGGGCAGGACGGTGGCGGGTGTCCATCCGCGGATTTCCCGCACCACCATGATATCGACGCAGAAATCCTGCCCGTCGACGCGAAAGCTTACCAGCTCACGCTTGTCGGTCTCATATATTTCGGCAACCGCAGCTGACATTTCAAACCTCTTCGCTGACTCGAGCAATCGGCGCTTGCGGCTTGCGTTGCATCCGCTGCGCGGTTTCGTCGGGATCGATGATCAGGGCGATCTTGCCGTCGCCCAGAATTGTTGCGGCGGCCACACCCGGGACATGCCCGTAGTTGGACTCGAGCCCCTTGATCACGACCTGCCGCTGATCGTGGATGCGGTCGACCGCCAAGGCCCAACGCTCCTGTTCTCCGGATTCGACAAGAAGCAGGACCATTTTCGAATAATCGGCAGTTGCCGGCCGGTGACCGAAGGTCTCGGCAAGGTCGACGATCGGCACGAAATGCTCCCGGACCGCGACGACAACCCCGCCGGCCGCCACGCGATGGAGGTCCGCTGCCGAGGGGCGCAAGGTTTCGACGATGGCCGTGATCGGCACGACCATGGTCTGTCCGGCCACATCGACCACCATGCCGTCCAGAACCGCAAGCGTGAGCGGCAGGCTGATCGTGATCGTCGTGCCCTTTCCAGGCGTGGACGAGATGTTGACCCGCCCCCCAAGGCTTTGGATCGCCGAACGGACCACGTCCATTCCGACACCCCGTCCGGACAGGTCCGTGACCTTTTCCGCTGTCGAGAAACCAGGCAGGAACAGGAGTTTGTCGATCGCGCTGTCGTCAAGAACCGAATCTTCCGGGATCAGGCCCTTGCGGATGGCAATCTGCTTGACCTTGGCGCGGTTGATGCCCCCGCCATCGTCCGACACTTCGATCAGCACCCGACCGGACCGATGCGCCGCAGTCAGGCGAACGCGACCGACCTCCGACTTTCCGGCGGCCAACCTGGCCTCTTGTGCTTCAAGTCCGTGGTCCACGGCGTTGCGGATGATATGGGTCAGGGGATCGACCAGACGCTCGATGACGGTCTTGTCCACTTCGACGGACTCGCCCTCGGTGTCGAAGGTCACCGACTTTCCAGCCAGGTCGGACGCCTCGCGGACAATCCGCGCCATCCGCTGGAAGAGCGGCTTCACCGATTGGGCGCGGATGGCCATGACGTTTTCCTGCAACTCGCGGGCAAGATTGCGGAACTCGTCAAGACCCACCCCGATTTCGCTTTGTCCGCCAAGGCCCGCGTCATGGGCACATTGCGCAAGAACTGCCTGGTTGATCACCAGCTCTCCGACGATGTTGATCAGGCGATCGACGAGTTCCAGGTCAACCCGCACCGACCCTTTTTGCCCATTCCCCGAAGCAGCCGCCCCCTTGCGCGCTTCGGTCTTGCCGGACGGGCTCGGTGGCGGTGTCTCCTCCGGCTTGGGCTCGGATTCGGCGACAATCTCTGCCGCTGCATCAGCAGATGTGTCGACCGTCAAGGGATCCGGCAGATCGACTTCAACTTGCGCGGCGGTGATTTCCAGAGCGCAAAGACCTTCGACAAACTCGAAGACTTCCTGGACCGCCGTCAGCGATTCCTGAGTTGTCAGAGTGAGGTCCCAGGTCAGGTAGGACTCGGCCCAGTCCAGGTCCTTCAGATCCGGCAGCAGCGAGGCATCAACCTGAGTGGTCAGCTCCCCCAGGTCTTGCAGGGCGCGGAAGATCAGGACAGCATCGTTGCCGACCGCGTAGAACTGGCGGCTCGGCGCGAACCGGATCCGGTATTCGGCCGGGGCATCAAACCCGGGGCCAAAATCCAGGGCGATCGCAAGCGGTTGAAACCCGGTCTCGGTGTCAACTGGCGCGGGCGGGGAGGCGACCGCTGGCGCCGGCGTGGCCGCAGAGGGCGTGACCAGTTGCGCCAGTCGTTTGAGGAGGTCGGGTCCCGCCGCGCTTTTCGGCTCGACCGAGTTGCGGGCCGAATTGACGAGGTCCGCCAGATAATCTGCGCAGCGCAGGAAGATGGCGACAATGTCGGCGGCCGGGGCAAGCCGACCCGATCGCACTTCGTCCAGGACCGTTTCGAACTGGTGGGCAAAGCGGACAAGCACGTCGAGGCCAAAGGCGGCTGCCCCGCCTTTGATCGAATGGACGGCCCGGAAGACCCCGTTCACCACTTCGGGGTCGACCAGGTCGTCTTCGATTGCCGACGCCAGCATGTTCAGCCCGTCGTCCAGCGATTCCAGAAGCTCTTCGCATTCCTGGAAAAAGGTGTTGCGGATGTCGAGTGTCGAGCTCATCGCGGCCTCAATGTGCAGTTATGCGGCGGATGGCGGAGACAAGCTTGGTGTCGTCGAACGGCTTGACGATCCAGCCGGTTGCGCCGCTTTTCCGGGCCCGGTCCTTCAGGTCCGGGGCGCTTTCGGTGGTCAGGACCAGAATCGGCAGCGCCGAGAACGCGGATCCAGCCCGGACCGCCTCGATCACACCAAAGCCGTCCAGGCGCGGCATGTTGATGTCGGTGATTATGACATGCGGTTGAATGGACTGCAGCTTGTCCAGACCATCCTGCCCGTCAACCGCCAGATGGACGTCAAAACCAGCGTTTACCAGCGTTTCGCGGAGCATCTCGCGAATGGTCCGCGAGTCATCGATTGCAAGTACGGTCAGCATTCGGTCACCTCGACCAGATTTGAAAATTCGCCAAGAACCCCCAGGCGCGAGAGGTCATCGTGCAAGGCCGAAGAAGCCTTGAGAAGAACGGGTGCTCCGGCCGCAGCCGTCTCGCGCGATGCCGACAAGAGGACCTGTGCCGCCAGCGCGCCACAGAAAGTGACCGCAGTTCCGTCGAACGAGAGTGCCGACCCGCGACGCTCCACAAGCTCGGCATGCAGATCACGCGCGGCAGCGAAGTCCAGGCGGACCGGAAGCCGGAGGTCATTCGGTTCCCCATCTGCCTCCGGCTGCCCGGCGGGAACAAGCGAGATGCGGGACGCTCGGCGCGCCGAGCTAGAAGAAGGTGACATCGGTGTCTCTCCTTGGTGGTACGCGCACGGGCGGCGCGGTTTCCAGTTCAGCCTTCTGGACGATCAGCTGTTGTGCATAGCCCGTCGAAGGCGTGTAGCGGATGCGCCGGGCGGACGTGCCACCCAGGCTTTTGGCCACACAGGCTATTCCTTCGTTGGACAGGAATTCCTGCGCAAAGAGACCATTGTCCTCGCCGATCCGGCTGAAGCCGTCGCTCATGGAGGCTCCGCCGAATAGCTTAGCCTCGAGGCGATGCTTGCTGGCCCCCATTTTCAGAAGCCCGTTGATAAGAAGCTCCATCGCGTGAAGGCCGTAGCGGATGGATTGCCTGTCATCGGCGCTGTTGCCCGGAAGCAGGAAGTGGTTCATCCCGCCGATCCCTGCGACCGGGTCGCAGATGCAGGTCGACACGCAGGATCCCAGGATCGTGGTCAGGATGGTGTCCGCACGATCCGAGACCGCATAGTCGCCCTGCAAGACGTGCACGAAGGTCGTCGCGTCACGGACGTAGATTTCGCTTTTTCCAGGCACGGGCGCTGTCCGATCTCGCTGCAGATTTTGGGAAGGCGGTTCAGGTTTTCGGGGTGCGGGTCAGGTCGGGCCTAGAAGTCTTCCCAGCCTGCCGCTTCGGGCTTCAGGGCGATTGCGGCATTGCCCTGGCTTCGGGGGATCACCTTGGCTGGACGTGCCTGGCTGCCGGCCGGATTGTTCTTGGCCGACTGGATCGAGACGACGGGCTGGGACACCGAAGTCGAAGCCACTTTGAAATGAGACACCGTCCCAACCAGCGCGACAGCATCTCGAGTCAGTCCCTCGCTCGCGGCGGTGGTTTCCTCAAGGCGCGCGGCGTTCTGCTGGGTCGACTGGTCAAGCTGCATGACGGCACTGTTGATTTCGACAAGATTTGCCGATTGCTGCCGTGACGCGCCGGCGATGTCGGACACGAGACCCGCAATTTCAGAGACGGAGTCGGCAATTTCCTTGAGTGCTTCGCCGGTCTTGTCCACCAGCGTCACACCCCGCCGGACCTGGCCCGCGCTGTTCGCGATCAGATCGTTGATTTCGCGCGCGGCATCGGAAGATCGCTGCGCCAAGGCGCGGACTTCCGAGGCGACGACCGCGAAGCCCCGGCCAGCATCGCCTGCGCGTGCCGCCTCGACGCCCGCATTCAGCGCCAGAAGGTTGGTCTGGAAGGCGATGTCGTCGATGACCTTGATGATCGAGGTGATGCGCTCGGACGAACTGGAGATCTGGTCCATGGCCGCGACCGTCTCGACGACGACCTTGCTGCTGTTTTCGGCATTCGCCTTGGCGGCCGAAACGGCCTGGTCGGCCCGTTCCGCACCGTCGGCGGTTGCCCTGACCGAATTGGTCAGCTGGTCAAGTGCTGCTGCCGTCTGCTCAAGCGTTGCGGCCGTGTTTTCCGTCCGCCGGGACAGACCATCCGCCGTCGAGCTGATGTCACGCGCCTCGTTGCTAATGTTCTCGGCGTTGCGCAGGATGTCATGCATCGCCGTCGACATATTTTCGACCGTGCTGTTGAAATCCTGGCGCAGATCTTCGTAGGTGCCGGCGAAGGGCTCTTCGATCCGGGCGGTCAGGTCACCCGCGTTCAGTTTGCGCAGGCCCTGGCGCAGCGCCTCGACGACGGTCGACTGCTGCTTTTCGGCTTCTGCGCGTTGCCGCCGCGAGACCGCAATCTCGATTTCGGAACGGGTGACATCCTTGCCAAGGAGAAGCAGACGGATCGGATTGCCCTGGTGATCCTTCACGCAGCCGATGCTGCCATCGACAATGGCCGGATCGCCGGAAGGCCGGGCAAATTGCAGCGTCCCCATATGGGTCTCGCCGGAGACGACCGACCTGATCAGGCTGGTGGCGTCCTGAGCGCCGGCTCCCTCGCCCCCGGTGCCAAGCAGAATCTCGGACAGACGCTTCTGTTTCATGCTGTCCTGCGATTGGCCCATCATGGTGGCAAAGGGTGCATTTGCCGACAACAGTCTGCCGTCCAGATCGAACTCGGCCTTGATCTGGCTGGCTTCGATTGCGTTGATGACAGCCGCATTCAACCAGCTTGCGGTCACGTCAGCCCATTCCATAACGTACCCGACCGGCGCTCCACTGCCATCGCGGATGGCGGAAACGGACAGCGACATGCGGGCATCCCCGAGCTTGATGATGGTGCGGAAAGCCCCGTTTCCTGCCGACTTCAGTTCGCGTTCCGCCCGGTCATGCTGCGCATGCGAATGGAACCCCTTGATCGAAAGGCCTGCCAGGTTTTCAGGATCGAACTCGGGAACGTACTGCTGGAGAGCCACCTCATGTTCGCGGAAGAGCTCTATCATCTTGGCATTGAAATGCGTGACAACCATGTTCTGGTCGACCAGCAGCATCGCCGCCGACGAGCCCATGAAAGCAGCGCCCTTAAGCGTGCTGTCGAGTTCGGCTGCCTGGGCCTGAATCAGGGTCGTGCTGAGATGGCTGAGCGATTTGGCGATCGATCCAACCTCGTCCTGACGCGACTGCATCGGGACGTCGGCCAGATAGTTCCGATCCCCGAACGCAGAGATGACCGACTGCAGGCGCCGCAGCGGGCTGACAACGGTTCGATTGAGGAGAAACACGTTGGCCGCGACCGCCGCCAGGAAGAGGAGGGTGGCGATAGCCAGAGCTTTGAACTCTTCCTGACGTGCCTTTTCGACCATCGCTTCGCTTGACCAGCGCGTTGCAATTGCACCGGCAACCTCCTGTGATTCGCCGAAACGAGAGGGAGCGGCCACCAGAAACCCGTCTTCGCTGGTCACGACCTGTTGCTGCTCAAGCGCCTTGCGGGCCAGTGCGACAAGCTCTTCTTCGACCGGCACCTGGTTCTCAGGGTCTGAAACCACCGCACCGTCGACACCCAGCGCGAGAGCACTGAGGAACGTGCCGTCGGAATGTTCCATCAGCCCGATGAAGGCATGGTTCACCTTGTCGGCATGGCCGAAGCGGATCCCGCCCGACACTTCTGCAGACAAGCCAACGGTCTCGGCCGCCGCACGGTGGCGAACGATGTCGTCAATCAATGCCTCGGTGTTTGCCCAGTTCATGACCGTCGTCACCCCTGCGACGATGGCCGTGATGAGCACGGTGATTGCCGTCAATTTCAGGAAGATCGACTTCAACACGGAAGGCGCGGTTTTCGGCTGCATTCTAGTTCCCCGTTCTCAGATGGTCGGCGGAGGGTGGAAGGTTCAGAACGCCTCGGCGTTCAGGCCGATGGTCGCGGCCCCGATGGCCAGACCAGTCGCTGGATCGGTGATCGTGAAAGACACCTGCGCCTGGTAGGATTGGCTGGATTCGTCGAACTCAACCTCGGAGACATGCACGGCGGTCGGACCGACAGCGTAGGTCTGCGCGTGCTTGTCCTCATCGCCCTGCCAGTAGTCGGAGGTGACGTCGCTGACGGCCACGTTCAGGCCCTGCGCGTCCATCAGGATCACTTCGGTGACCTTGCCGCCGGAGGCCGAAACGAGGTCACGCAACATGGCCGAAGTCGGGTTTTCTGCCACGCCCTTGATGAGGGCGCTGTCCTTGCCGACCTCAGCCCGCCACTGGCCGTCCAGCGTCAGGATATCGTTCGGCGACAGCGAGGCGTTGCTGGCATTGGCGCCGGTCACGGCTGCGACGACGATCGGGTCGGCAAGCTTGGCCCGAAGCTCGGCCTCGACATAGGACTTCATGCTGTCCTCGATCGCGCCGGCAGTAGCGAGGCAGGGGATAGCGGACAGCATCACGGAAAGGGAAAGGACTTTCATCTTGAACTCCGAAGCGGTTGGCGTGGATCACTCAGGTCCGCATCGTCGCCACTGAGTCTTAAGAATTCCTATTCACGGATTGTTCTGTTTTGCCGCATTCACCTGCACACTGCCTGGATGCCATGGACGAGATCCTTTTCCGTCAATAGCTTGGCGCCGCTTTCCGGCAACTGTCTTCAAGTTTAATCAATTGGCTGACGCTATTCCCGACCTCGGATGACCCGCAGCGCTGCCATGACTGCTGCGGACAGTCAGGCAGGGCAGGGCATGCGACGGGTGTCAGCGCGCGAGAAGCGCGTCGATCTCTTCCCGGGAGGGCATGGCCGGAGCGGTGCCGGGACGGGTGACGGAAATCCCGGCCGTGGCACAGCCAAAGCGGACGGCGGCGATCACGTCCTGCCCTTCGGCCAGGGCCAC
>JBGSVS010000048.1:0-4590 GCA_041752895.1 Tabrizicola sp. | reverse complement strand
TCGGCGCGGGCGGCAAGCTCGGCCAGGGTGTCGGACACCTGCTTTGGCACCACGGCCACGTCGCGGGTTCCCACGGGACGGGCCTCAAGTTCGGCCACGCGGGCGCGAACCGCGCGCAGATCGTCTTCCAGCGCAGCCGTCTTGTCGGCCAGCATCAACCCGGCCATCAAGAGAAGCTTTGCCTCGGGCAGGCGGCCAAGCTGCGCGACGATCGGTTGCGCTTCGGCATCCAGCATTCCGGCAGCCGAGCGCAGGAAATGTTCTTCTCCCGGCTGGCAGGCGACCTGGAACGGGCGGCCGCCGATGGTGACTTCAAGATCAGGCATTCCGGGCCTCCGTCAGGTGGGGTTCAAGGGCCGCGAGGATCTCGTCCATCTCGGCCACTTCGGTCAGCCGGGTCGCGCGCAGGGCGTCAAGCTCGGCCAGCGTGGCTTTGTTGATGAGGCCCGGTTCGGTCACGCCCGAGGCGGCGGCGGTTCGCAAGGATTCCAGCTGTTCACGCAAGGACGCATTGACGCGGCGCATCCGCTGCAGTTCCAGCCCTTGCACGTCAAGCTCTTGCGTCAGCCGGTCAACCTTTTCCTGCAGATCGCCCTTCGTCTCGCGGTCCTTGGCGGCGCGGAGGCGGGCCTGAAGCTGGGCCGTCAGGGATTTCTCTTCCTCAAGCTGCGCGCGGAGGGCTGAATCAGTCGGGGCTGGTCCTGCGCCGGGGGTCGGGGCCGCGGCACGGGGCTGGCTGGCCAACCGGTCCATCCCCTTGCCGATCCGATCCAGCGCGGCTGCGATCCGCTTTTCCAGTTCGGTGATTTCCTGCATGCCCAAACCCTTTTCACCCTGAACGCCGTCCCGCGCCCGAAACCCGGGCCAAGGGCGCAACGAATCGCCAACGGCCCTGCCCCGGCGATCTTAGCGCGAAACCCCGGAAAGGCGACGGGCCTTTCTTCCCAAGGCCTTGGGAAGCGAGCTTGATCTTGCCGGTTGCGCTGGGGTAAGGCCTGTCCAACCTCATGCCTCAGCCAAAGGAATGCCGTCTTGGACATCCAGACCCTGCGCCAGAAGAACCCCGATCACTGGATGCGTGCGACCGCGATCCGCGCGCTGGCGCTGGACGCGGTGGCGGCGGCGAATTCGGGCCATTCTGGGATGCCGATGGGGATGGCGGACGTGGCGACGGTGCTGTTTGAAAAACACCTTCGTTTTGATCCCAAGGCTCCGCGTTGGGCCGACCGCGACCGGTTCATCCTGTCGGCGGGGCATGGCTCGATGCTGATCTATGCGCTTTTGCATCTGACCGGCTATGCCGACATGACGCTGGAGCAGATCAGGAATTTCCGCCAGTGGGGCGCGATCACGGCGGGGCATCCGGAATACGGCCATGTCGCCGGGGTCGAGACGACGACGGGGCCGCTGGGTCAGGGGATTTCCAACGCCGTAGGTTTTGCCATCGCCGAAGAGAACCTGCGCGCGCGCTGGGGGGCGAAGATCCAGGATCACCATACCTGGGTCATCGCGGGCGACGGTTGCCTGATGGAGGGCGTTAGCCAGGAAGCCATCGGTCTGGCGGGCAAGCAGCAGCTTTCGCGCCTGATCGTGCTGTGGGACAACAACGGGATCACCATCGACGGGAAGGTGTCGATTGCCGATGTGACCGACCAGAAGGCGCGGTTCGCGGCGAGCGGTTGGGATGTGTTCGAATGCGATGGGCATGACCCTTCGGACATCGACCGGGCGCTGACGGCCGCCAAAGCGAGCCCCCGCCCGGCGATGGTTGCCTGCAAGACGCATATCGCCATCGGCCACGCGGCGCAGGACACCTCCAAGGGCCACGGTGCCTTGACCGACAAGGCGCAGCTGCAGGCGGCAAAAGACGCCTACGGCTGGAAAGGTGGTCCGTTCGAGGTTCCGGCTGATGTGAAGAAGTGGTGGGAATCGCTCGGCGCACGCGGGGCCAAGGCGCATGCCGAGTGGGAGGCGCGTTTCGCCGCCCTGTCGCCCGCGAAGCAGGCCGAGTTCAACCGCATCTTCGCGCTGGAAGCTCCGGCAAAGCTTGCGGCGACGATCCGGGCGGTGAAGAAGCAGGCGGTCGCGGACCTGCCGAAGCTTGCCACCCGCGCCTCGTCGGAAAAGGTCCTGCAAGCCGTGAACCCGGTTTGCCTTGAGACCATCGGTGGCTCGGCTGACCTGACGGGGTCGAACAACACCAAGACCGCCGATCTGGGCGTGTTCACTCCCGAAGACCGCAAGGGGCGCTACGTCTATTTCGGCATCCGCGAACATGGCATGGCCGCCGCGATGAACGGCATGGTCTTGCATGGCGGCGTGCGGCCCTATGGCGGCACTTTCATGTGCTTTACCGACTATGCGCGCCCGTCGATGCGGCTGTCGGCGCTGATGGGCATCCCGGTGGTCTATGTGATGACGCATGACAGCATCGGTCTGGGCGAGGATGGCCCGACGCACCAGCCGGTCGAACACCTTGCGATCAGTCGGGCGACGCCGAACACGCTGGTGATCCGCCCCGCCGACATGGTCGAGGTGGCGGAGGCCTGGGAGATCGCGTTGACTGAGAAGACCCGGCCCACGGTGCTGGCCCTCAGCCGCCAGAACCTGCCCGCCGTCCGCAAGACCCACACCAACACCAACATGGTCGCCAAGGGTGGCTATGTGCTGGCCGAAGCGACGGGCAAGCGTCAGGCGATCCTGATGGCCACGGGGTCAGAGGTGGAAATCGCGCTGAAGGCCCGCGATCAGCTGGAAGCGCAAGGGATCGGCACCCGCGTGGTCTCCATGCCCTCGATGGAGCTTTTCGCCGCACAGGACGAAGCCTGGCGCCGCAAGGTCCTGCCCCCCGGCCCGGTGCGTGTGGCAATCGAGGCAGGCGTCCAGCAGGGCTGGGACCGCTGGCTTCTGGGCGAACGCGGGCGCGAGGCGAAGGCCGATTTCGTCGGCATGTCCAGCTTCGGCGCCTCGGACCCGATGGAGCGGCTGTATGCCGAGTTCGGCATCACCGCCGAAGCGACAGTGGCAAAGGTCAAGGCGCTGCTCTGACCCGCTGGGAGCGCGAATTTTCGCCGAAAATTCGTGGCCCCGGGGGGCCGGAGGCTAGTGCGCGGCGGCCTTCTTGCCGGTGAGCGCTGCCCAAGCCGGGCCGATCAGTCGCGTGGCGACCGGGATCAGCAGGACCCCGAGGATCAGACCGAATACCCCGTCCAGCGCGGCGGTGACCAGCCATAGCGCAAAGCCCTGCGCCACGGGGACGGCATGGGCCACCGTCTCGGCTGCGTGGTGGATCGTCTGGTAGGGCCATTCCCAGACATGCGTGACCTCAAGCCCGTGGATCACGATGTTGCCCCCGACCCAAAGCATCGCGGCAGTCCCCACGGTCGACAGAAACGCCATCAGCTTTGGCATCGCCAGCACAAGGCCCCGCCCCAGCGCCCTGCCCCCGGATGTCCGCCCGGTGGCGGCCAAATGCAGGCCCACGTCGTCCATCTTCACGATCAGCGCCACGGCCCCGTAGACCGCCACGGTGATGAAGATGCCCACCACCGCCAGCGTCACCGCCTGCAGCCAGAAGCTGGGGCTTTCGATGGTTGCCAGCGCGATGGTCATGATCTCGGCCGACAGGATGAAATCGGTCTTGATCGCCCCGGCGACCTTTTCCTCCTCAAGATGCGCCGGGTCCTTGGTGTCGAAATCCGCCTCGACGGCATGGTCGGCATGGGGCGCAAAGGCGTGGACCAGCTTTTCGGCCCCTTCAAAGCAAAGGTAGGCCCCGCCCAGCATCAGCAGCGGCGTGATCGCCCAAGGCGCGAAATGGTCAAGCGCCAAGAGCCCCGGCAACAGGAAGATGAGCTTGTTCTTCAGCGACCCAAGCGCGATGCGCCAGATGATCGGAAGCTCACGGTCGGCCGAAAAGCCGTGCACGTATTTGGGCGTCACGGCGGCATCGTCGATCACCACGCCCGCAGCCTTTGCGCCCGCCTTGGCAGCGGCCGCGGCGATGTCGTCGATCGAGGCCGCCGCCACCTTGGCGATGGCCGCCACGTCGTCGAGGAGTGCGAGAAGTCCGCTCATGGGTTTGATCCTTGCTGCGTTTGCGGCATCGTAACGTCAGATCGGGCAACGGCAAGCCGACAGCGCGAGTCTGGCCAAGCTGACATCGGCGCGTTACGCCGCGATGAAAGCCTGCACGGCAAAAATGGAGCATGCGATGGCATTTGACTGGCAGAAGACCCTGACCCCACCCGAAGGCACGGTGAACCCGCGGCTTGGGGTGCGCTATGATCGGTCCGGCCGCTTTCTGCCCGAGGCAGGCAACACTGTTGTGGCGCAGGTGGTGCCAGGCTCGGCGACGGAAGCGGCGCTGATCGACCTGCGCCGGGCGCTGAAAGCCCTGCCGCATGCCGACAATTTCGCCTTCACCCCGATTGCGAGCTATCACATGACGGTCTTCGAAGGCGTGATCGAGACCCGCCGTGTGCCCGGCCACTGGCCTGCAAGCGTGCCGTTGGACGCAAGCATCGACACCGCCACGGCCGCGATGACCGGGATGCTGCGCCATCTGCCGCCGCTGCCAGACTTTGCGTT
>JBGSVS010000047.1:0-2187 GCA_041752895.1 Tabrizicola sp. | reverse complement strand
GCTTGCGGCCGGGTGGTTGGCCCGCGTGTCCGGCATCATACCGCTTCCCGGCTTTCCGCCTGGTGGCGCGCCGCGATCACATCGGCGACGCGCAGGGCATTGGCGGCGATCGTCAAGCCCGGGTTCACCCCCATCGAGGTCGGCAGGAACGAGGCATCAGCAACATAAAGATTATCAAGGTCATGCGCCTTGCAGTCGGCATCCAGCACCGAAGTCTTCGGATCGCTGCCAAAGCGCAGGGTCCCGCAGGAATGACCGAAATTCAGATCCGGACCGAAGCCCAGAAGAAGAGTGCGCCTCCGCCCAAGCGCCTTGCAGATCGCCCGACGAAAGACCGAGCGGCGGTCCAGAAGCTCATCATGCAGCCGGTATTCGATCAAGGGCACGTCCGGATCCTCCGGGTGCAGCATGACGCGATTTTCGTGGTAGGGCAGATCCTCCAGCACGGCGACGAAAACCGTCGCATTGCCGAAGACCTTTTCGCCCACCCGCGCCGCAAGGGTCGCCACACGCCTGATCCCCGGCACGCGCCGCAGCCAGGATCGGGCGATCAGTTCCTTGAGATAGACCGCAATCTGCCCGGCATCGGCGGCAAGCCCCATGGATTGCACCAGCCCCAGCCGCTTGCCCGCATGCGCGTAAAGGTCCCGGAACGCGACCGCCCGCGTGGCACCAGCGGCAGGCCTGCCCCGGCGCGGCCAAAGCGCCACCATCTCGCTGAGGTGGAACATCAGCCCGCGTCCGACCCAGCCGCTGGAATTGGCGCATCCCGCCGCATGCGTCCCGGTCGACCGCAACAGGATCCGCGGCGAATGCAGCGCCCCCGCGGCCAGCACTACAGTCCGCGCCGACAGGAAATGCTCTTTCCCCGCGCAGCGGACCCTGACCTTGGTGATCCTGCCAGCCGTCTCGATCAGTTCCTCGACCGAGGTATCCGCCAGAAGGGCTGCCTGCCCCGTTTCCATCGCCGGCTCGATCCCCGCGGATCGTCCATCCATCTTGCAGCGCTGCGGGCATTTGCGCCCAAGGCAATCGGAACATCCCGGCACCCGGCGCAGGGCTTCATGCGCGCGGTAGGGGTGCAGGCCAGACTGGCGCAGGTCGTCGAACAACGCCTGTTCCGCCGGAGTCAGCGGCGGAGGCGGCAAGGGCGGTGCGGGCAGGCACGACGCCTCATTCCCCTCGCCCCGGATCGACATCATCTCGGCCGCCTGGTCGTAATGCTGCATGAACTGGTCATAGCCAACCGGCCAGCCGCCCGTCGGATGCTGAAGATCGCCTACGGTTTCCAGATCGTGCCGCTCGGGCCGTTCGGCGGCCGCGGCATAGAACACCGAGGACCCCCCGACCCCACTCCCGATCGGCGCGTAGAACTGACGCGGTCGCCCCCCGTCAATCCGGGTTTCGATCTTCGTCGGCCAGAAGCCCCGCATCTGGCGGGCGTGCTGGTCATCGATATCGCCGCTCAGACTTTGGCCTTCGGTGCGGTAGCCCACCGGTCCCTTTTCCACGAACAGCACCGACAGCCCGCTTTCCGCAAGCCGCCGCCCTGCAAGGCCGCCGCCAAGACCGGTCCCGATGACGATTGCATCCCAGTGCTGCGACGCGGCCTGCCTGGCCTGCATCTGTCCGGATATGACGGAGGGAAGCCAAGACCGCTTCGGCATTCAGCAAAGTCCCGTCGAACGCTGGCCGAACATGCCCTTCACCATCTCAAACGCCCACTCCGAATTGCCGGTTCCCGGCTTTTGAAGACCTTGCCCAAAAGGAACTGGCGGCATTAAGGCAAGAGGGTAGCAGGAACAAGGCGGCCCCACATCTTCGGGCTGCACCATGCGCATCCTGCTTCTCAAGCTCTGCCCGTCCCATTGATTGCCCCTTGGCGGCAAGACTTGGCACAAGAGGCTTTCAGTTCAAGGAATTTTTCCGGTTCTGCATTTTCAACTTCAGGCTGTTGCCTATTCCACAGGAACTGGCCGCGACTTTCCGCCAGCCCGCCACCGCCCGTACCAGCAAGGGAGCGTTTCTGTCGGCGAGGGCTGGCTGGGCGCGGGGCGACGCTGTTGCTTTTGCGGAGGTTGGGTTTCCAAGAGCCGAAGGCCGCAGGGTTGGAGCGGGCTTGTTGCGGGTGGAGGTTGGTTGGGGGGCAGGATCAGACCATGACTTGCCGAGCGCGCAAGTAAAGGT
>JBGSVS010000046.1:0-12922 GCA_041752895.1 Tabrizicola sp. | reverse complement strand
ATGTCGTCGGGCTTGCCCACGCCCATCAGGTAACGCGGCTTGTCTTCGGGCAAAAAGCCCGGAGCGTAGTCGAGGACGGAGAACATCGCCTCCTGCCCCTCGCCCACCGCAAGTCCGCCCACGGCATATCCGTCGAAGCCGATCTGCTTCAGCGCCCCGGCCGATTCCTCGCGCAAGTCCCGCGTCACGCCGCCCTGCATGATGCCGAAAAGGGCATGACCCGGCCGGTCGCCAACGGCATCGCGCGACCGCTGCGCCCAGCGCATTGACAGGCGCATGGACTTGGCTACCGTTGCGTCATCGGCCGGAAGCGCGGGGCATTCGTCAAAGCACATCACGATGTCCGACCCCAACAGCTTCTGGATCTCCATGCTGCGTTCCGGGGTCAGCATGTGTTTGGACCCGTCGATGTGCGAGGAAAACCGCACCCCGTCTTCGGTCAGCTTCCGCAAGGCCCCCAGCGACATGACCTGGAACCCGCCCGAATCCGTCAGGATCGGCTTTTCCCAGTTCATGAAGCGGTGGAGACCCCCCAAGGCTGCTACCCGTTCCGCCGTGGGCCGCAGCATCAGGTGGTAAGTGTTGCCCAGCAGGATGTCCGCCCCGGTGGCGGCGACACTTTCGGGCAGCATCGCCTTGACCGTGGCGGCGGTGCCCACCGGCATGAAAGCGGGGGTGCGAATCTGCCCCCTCGGGGTTGAAATCACCCCGGTCCGCGCCGCGCCGGCGGTAGCTGTCACGCTGAAACTGATGCCCGTCGCCATGCCGCAAACCCCTTGGTTGCCGCTTCCTTGGGCCAAATCCGGGGAAAAGTGAAGCCGCAGCCATCCAATTCGCCGCAGGCACCGTATTCCCGCTTGACCTGTGGGATGTTCTCTCTATTTCCAGTGAATGAACGTTAATTCCCATCCCGTGAGCCATGCCGCCCCTGACCCAACCCATCGTTTCTGTCGCGCCCCATCCTGCGGCTGACGCCCGCAGCCATGAGATTCTGGCTTCGATCCGTCAGGCCTTTGCGGAGAAGGGTTTCGATGGCGCGTCGATGCAGGACCTTGCCCGCGCGGCGGGGATGAGCGTCGGCAACTTCTACCGCTATTTTCCGTCGAAGGCCGCCATCGTCCAGGCAATGTGCGGCTATGACCTGGCCGAGATTCAGGGCGACTTCGCGCAGATCCAGACCTCGGACACACCGATGGTGTCGTTGCGCGACCGCATTCTGAACCACTTCTCGGAAGAGGCGATGAAGGACGGTCAGCTTTGGGCCGAGATCACGGCAGCCGCCATCCGCAAGCCCGAGATCGGCGAAGCGGCGCGGCAGATGGAAGAGACGATTGTTTCGATGTTGTCAGCAGTCTTCGCCCATGTTACGCATCGTAACATCGAAGTTGCACGACAGCGCTATGAGGGTCAGTGCCAGATGCTTGTCATGCTGGTGAAGGCAATGGCCATGCGCACGGCCCAGTGCGGCCCTGCAAGTCCCGCACTTGCCGCCCAGGTTGTGGCGGTGATCGACCGCATCCTTTCCGACGTATCCAACGACAAAGCAGAAGGCTGAGCCCGACATGCGCCCGACCCTGATCCTTGCCACCGCCCTTGCCTTTGCCGCCCCGCTGCTGCCGGCCCAGGCTCAGGAAGCCGCAGCTGCCGAAACCGCGCCGGTGGCCCTGCCATCGATCACTGTGGCCAAGGTCGCGACCCGGACGCTGTCGGACCGGATCATCGCCTCGGGCCTGGTCGCCGCGGTGGAAGAGGTGCAGGTAGCCCCTCTGGTCGAAGGCCAGCCCCTGGAACACTTGCTGGTCGATGTGGGCGATGTGGTGACCGAAGGCCAGGTGCTGGCCACCCTGTCGCGGACGACGCTGGACTTGCAGATAACCGAGGCCGCGGCCTCGCTTGCGGCCGCCAAGTCGACCATTGCCCAGGCCCAGGCCCAACTGGTCGAGGCTGAATCCTCTGCCGCGGAGGCGCAGCGGGTGGCCAGCCGGACGGCCAAGTTGCGTGAACAGGGGACGACGGCGCAGGCGCAGCTGGACACCGCAAATGCTGGTGCGGTTTCGGCCAACGCCCGGGTCACGGTTGCCCGGCAAGGGCTGGAATCCGCGCGTGCCCAACTGGCTTTGGCACAGGCACGACTGGAAAACATCGAACTGAACCTGTCACGGACCGAGGTTAAGGCCCCGGTCGCTGGCAAGATCGTGGCGCGGAATGCCAAGATCGGGGCGATTGCCACGGCGGCGGGACAGCCGATGTTCGTGATCGTGCGCGATGCGGCGCTGGAACTGCGCGCCGATGTCTCGGAAACCGATATCATGCGCCTTCAGCCGGGCCAGAAGGTGCTTCTGAAGGCCATCGGCATGGCGGGGACGCTGAACGGCACGGTGCGGCTAGTGGAGCCTGCCATTGATCCGGTGACGCGGCTTGGCCGGGTCCGGATCGCCGTCGATCAGGCGAGCGAGATGCGCACCGGCATGTTCGTCGAGGCCGAAATCCTGGCCGCCCAACACGATGCGCTTGCCGTGCCGGTCACGGCGGTGGGCTCTTCGCCCGAGGGCAGCACGGTGATGCGGGTTCGCGACGGCGTAGTCGAGCGGGCCATGGTCAATACCGGCATCCGCGACGGCGGCTTGGTCGAAATCGTCGAAGGGCTGGCCGAGGGCGATCTGGTCGTCCTGAAGGCGGGGGCCTTTGTTCGCGCAGGCGACCGGATTACCCCGGTCCCCGCGGCCGACAGCATGAACTGAGGGCAAAGCGATGAACTTTTCGGCCTGGTCGATCCGCAATCCCGTCGCTCCCCTGCTGGCGTTCTTCCTTCTGATGGTGCTGGGCTGGCAAAGCTTCAACAGCCTGCCGATCACCCGTTTCCCGAACATCGATGTGCCCCTTGTCGCGGTCAGCGTGGCGCAATCGGGGGCGGCCCCGGCCGAGATGGAAAGCCAGGTCACCAAAGAAATCGAGGACGCCGTTGCGGGCCTGACCGGGGCCAAGCGTGTAACCTCGACCGTGACGGACGGGTTGTCGACGACGGTGGTTGAATTCCGCATGGAAGTGCCGACGGACAAGGCCGTCCAGGACGTCAAGGACGCGGTCGACCAGATCCGGGGCGACCTGCCGGGCGGGATCGAATCCCCCATCGTCACCCGCATCGATGTCGAAGGTCAGGCGATCATGACCTTCTCGGTCGCGGCCCCCGACAAGACGATGGAGGAGATCAGCTGGTTCGTCGACGATACCGTGACGCGCGCTCTGCAAGGACGGCCGGGCATCGGGCGCGTCACGCGGATCGGCGGGGCGGACCGCGAGATCCGGGTAGAACTTGATCCGGTTCGACTGGACGGTTACGGCGTCACCGCCCAGGCCGTCAGCGCCCAGATTGCCGCGACCAACGCCAACTTCGGCGCGGGCAAGCTTAGCCTTGGCGATGGCGAACAGGTGATCCGCACGCTTGGCGACAGCGGCACCGTCGAGACGCTGACTTCGATCACGATCGCGCTGCCCTCGGGCCGGTTCGTCAAGCTTTCGGACCTGGGCCAGGTGATCGACAGCTACGAAGAGCTCAAAAGCTTTGCCCGCATCGACGGCGAGACCGCGGTCAGCTTTCTGGTGTTCCGCTCGAAGGGCGCCTCAGAGGTTTCGGTCGCGGAAATCACCAACTCGGTGGTGGCCGACCTGCGCGCACAGCATCCCGACGTGTCTATCACCATGGTCGACGATGCCGTCTTCTACACCTACGGCAACTACGAATCCGCGATCCACACGCTTCTGGAGGGGTCGCTTCTGGCCGTTCTGGTGGTGCTGGCCTTCCTGCGCAACTGGCGCGCCACGCTGATCGCGGCCATCGCGCTGCCGCTGTCGGCGGTCCCGACCTTCTGGCTGATGGACATGCTGGGCTTCTCGCTGAACCTGGTCAGCTTCCTTGCGCTGACGCTGGCGACCGGGATCCTGGTCGACGATGCCATCGTCGAGATCGAGAACATCGCCCGGCACATCCGCATGGGCAAGACCCCCTATCGCGCCGCAATCGAGGCCGCTGACGAGATCGGGCTTGCGGTCATCGCGACGACCTTCACCATCGTCGCGGTCTTCGTGCCCGTCAGCTTCATGCCCGGCATTCCCGGCCAGTATTTCCGGCAGTTCGGCCTGACCGTCGCCATCGCTGTCCTGTTCTCGCTGCTGGTCGCACGCCTGATCACGCCGATGATGGCGGCCTACCTGATGCGGTCGAAGGACGCCGTCGGCCATGCCGAGGGCGACCGCGACGGCATCTTCATGCGCGGCTACATGTGGCTGGTCCGCGCAACGACCAAGGTCCACCGGTCCAAGCGCTGGCCCTGGCTTGCACTCCCGACCTACTACATCACCGTGGTTGTGGCGGTGGTCGTGGTGATCTTCTCGGTCATCGCCATGCTGCAGGTGCCGGGCTCGCTGTTCCCGCCCGAAGATGAAAGCCGCATCGTCGTGTCTGTCGAACTGCCGCCGGGATCACGGCTTGACGACACCGTCGCCACCACCGACGCCATGCGTGACATCGTCAAGGACATCGACGGCGTGAAATCGGTTCTGGTGATCGGCGGCTCGACGCCTCTCGGTGACCGCGACATCCGGCGGGCGACCTTCACCATCATCCTTGACCGCCTCGACAACGGGCTGGAGCGCAAGCTGATCGACCTTGGCCGTGCCATGCCCCTTGTCGGCGACCTGATCCCCGAGATTCCGTCCGAGGGCCGCCTGCGCCCGCAGGTCGAGATCGAGGCCGAGGTTTTCGAGGCTCTGAAAGCCGTTCCGGACGTCCGCGCCTTCAAGACGGGCGGTCCGGGCGGCGGCTCGCGCCCGTTTGCCTATGACATCCTGTCGACCGATGAGGACGAACTGGACGACGCCGTCCGCAAGATCGAAGAGGCCCTGCGGCAGGAACCGATGTTCCTCAACCCCTCGACCGAGGCCGCCCTGCCCCGCCCCGAAATCCAGATCACGCCAAAGTCGGAAGAGGCCGCGCGGCTGGGCGTGACGGTGCAGCAGATCGCAAGCGTTGTCCGTGTGGCGACCATCGGCGATGTCTCGGCAGCACTTGGCAAACTTAGCATCGACAACCGGCTGGTCCCGATCCGCGTGCAGCTGAACGAGGCTTCGCGCAACGATCTTGCCCGAATCTCGGCGCTGAAGCTGATGACCTCGGTCGGACCGGTGCCGCTGTCCTCGGTCGCGACGGTCGTGGTCGCGGAAGGTCCTTCGGTCGTCAAGCGTCTGAACCGCCAGCGGGTCGCCACCCTGGGTGCGGATATCGCGCCGGGCTATGTGCTTGACCAGGCCACGGCCCGGTTCCAGGAAATCCTGCCGACGCTGGGCCTGGCCGCAAGCGTCAAGATCACGCCTTCGGGCGATGCCGAAATCCAGGCCGAGCTTCTGGGCAGTTTCGTCAACGCAATGGTGCTTGGCGTCCTGTTGATGATGTTCGTGCTGATCCTGCTGTTCCATTCGCTGATGCAGCCGGTCACCATCATCTTCTCGCTTCTCTTGTCGGTCGGGGGCGTGGCCGCGGCGCTGATCATCACCCAGAACCCGCTGTCGATGCCGGTGCTGATCGGCATCCTGATGCTGATGGGGATCGTGGCAAAGAACGCCATCCTGCTGATCGACTTCGCCATCGAGATGCGCGCGCGTGGGATGAAGCGGATCGAGGCGGTCATCGAGGCCGGGCACAAGCGGGCCCAGCCGATTGTAATGACCTCGATCGCAATGTCGGCGGGCATGCTGCCCTCGGCGCTTGGGGTCGGGGAAGGCGGCGCTTTCCGCGCGCCGATGGCCATCGCGGTGATGGGCGGGATCATCGTCTCGACCGTGCTGAGCCTGGTCGTCGTGCCCTCGATGTATCTGGCGATGGATGACCTGTCGCGGTTCTTCGCGTGGATCCTTGGCCGGTTCATCGGCAAGAAGGATTTCGAGCCGGTGGCACCCGATCCGCTGGTGCTGGCTGACAACCTGGCGCGGAACCAGGTGGACGTGGCGGTCCTGCAGAACCGGATTTCCGTGCTTGAGGCAGCCCTTGGACGGCGGGATCGCAAACCGCACGCGGCGGAATGACCTCAGCCGCCGGGCAGATGCCTTGACTGAAAGGCCGCTACCTCTTCGGGGGTCGGGGCCTTGCCGCAGAAGGTCAGCACATAGGCCGGGACACGCTCCATCCGCGTCGCAAGGCTTTCGTCCGACCGAAGCGTGATGTAGCCGACCTGCGTCAGATACAAAGTGCGCGCCCGGGTGTCCGCTTCGGTCGCGCCATAGCCGAACCGCCGGAACAGGGCGGTGATGGCTGTGACCCGGTCCGCATCCGCCTGCGCCATGGCGGCGGCTACAGGGGCGTCGGTCAGCGACCAGGTCCGCATCGCAAACTCGATCCGGCTGTCGAAAAGCTCATGGTCGTACCAGCAATCGAAAAGGTTCAGCATCGCCTCGGTGATGGTCGCGGCGGGGGCTTCGCAACGCGCCACCAGATTGCCGGTGTTCTTTGCCTGCCAGCGACTGACCAGCCCAACAAGCAGCGCTTCGCGGTCCGGGAAATGCCAGTAAAAGCTGGTCCGCGACACTCCAAGCCGTTCGGCCAGCGGCATGACCTTGACCGCCTCGACCCCGCCTTCGACCAGCATCGCATAAGCCGCGTCAAGCCATAGGTCCGGGGTGCCGCGCCAGCCGCGCTCTGTCCTTTCGGTGTTCATGGAGCCGACCTAATCACCCGCCGTCCCGGGTGACAAGGGGCGCAAAACTAAACTCGACACATGTGTCAAGTCTTGCAATACTCTGCCGAGATGCGAGTCCCTTCCAGCCAAAGTCAGCCCTGATGTCGAATGATCCTCTTCTGCAGCCCTACCAGCTGAAGCACCTGACACTGCGCAACCGGATCATGACGACAAGCCATGAGCCGGCCTATGGCGACGACGGGATGCCGAAGGACCGCTATCGGCTGTATCATCTGGAGCGTGCGAAGGCCGGGGTGGCGATGGTGATGACGGCGGGCTCGGCCAGCACCAGCCGCGACAGCCCGCCGGTGTTTTCCAATCTTCTGGTCTGGAAAGACGAGATCGTGCCGTGGATGAAACGGCTGGTCGATGACTGCCACGAGGCGGGCGCGGCGGTGATGATCCAGCTGTCCCACCTTGGCCGCCGGACGCGGTGGGACAAAGGCGACTGGCTGCCGGTCATCTCGTCGACCCACGAACGCGAACCGGCGCACCGGGCGACCCCGAAACCCGCTGAAGACTGGGACATTGCCCGGATCATCCGCGACTATGTCGACGCGGCGGAACGGATGCAGGCGGCCGGGCTCGACGGGATCGAGATAATGTGCCACGGTCACCTTCTTGATCAGTTCATGTCGCCGCTGACCAATGTGCTGGAAGCCCCCTACGGTGGCAGCCTTGAGAACCGTGCCCGGCTGACGATGGAAATACTGGCTGCGATCCGGAAAAGGGTTGGGCCCGAGATCATCATCGGCATGCGTTATGGCGTCGACGAGATGGAACCCGGCGGGATCGACATCGAGGAAGGCGTGGCGATCGGCAAGATCTTCCGCGACTCTGGGCTGGTCGACTATCTGAACATCAACCGCAGCCGCATCCACACCGATCCGGCGATGACCGACCTGATCCCGGTGCAAGGCATGCGGTCGGCCCCGCACCTGGACTTCGCGGGCCGGATCAAGGCCGAGGTCGGGATGCCGACCCTGCACGCCGCCCGCATTCCGGATGTGGCAACCGCGCGCCATGCGGTGGCGACGGGCCAGGTCGACATGGTGGGGATGACGCGGGCGCACATGGCCGACCCCCATATCGTGCGCAAAATCGTCGAGGGCCGCGAAGACGATATCCGCCCTTGTGTCGGTGCCACCTACTGCCTGGACCGGATCTATCAGGGGGGCATGGCTCTGTGCATCCACAACCCCTCCACCGGGCGAGAGGCGACCCAGCCGCATCAGATCGAGAAGGCTGACGTTCGGAAGAAGGTCGTGGTGGTTGGCGCGGGTCCTGCGGGCCTTGAGGCTGCCCGGGTGGCGGCGGAACGGGGACATTCTGTTGTCGTCTTCGAGGTCGCGGATCAACCTGGCGGCCAGATCCGGCTGACGGCCAAGACCAAGCGCCGGGCCGAGATGATTGGGATCATCGACTGGCGGCTCGCGCAGTGCACCCGGCTTGGGGTCGAGTTCCGCTTCAACACCTGGGCCGAGGCTTCCGACGTGCTGGCCGAACAGCCGGACGTGGTGGTGGTGGCGACCGGGGGGCTGCCGACGACGGGGTTGCTGGCCGAAGGGAACGACCTGGTGATCTCGGCCTGGGACATCCTGTCGGGCGATGCCAAGCCCGGGACGAACGTGCTGATCTTTGACGAAGCGGGGGATCACGCCGCGCTGCAGGCGGCGCAGCTCATCGCCGAGGCCGGGGGACGGGTCGAGGTGATGACCCGCGACCGCAGCTTCTCGCCCGAGGTGATGGGGATGAACCTGGTCCCCTACATGCGCGCCCTGCAGGACAAGGCGGTGACCTTCACGGTGACCTACAAGCTGGACGCAGTGCGGCGGGCGGGGAACCAGCTGGAGGCGGTGATCGGGTCGGACTACATGAAGCTGACCAAGACCACTGTCTACGATCAGGTGGTGGTGAACGGGGGAACGCAGCCCCTGGCGGACCTCTATTTTGATCTGAAGCCTGCTTCGGGGAACAAGGGGGCGGTGGACTATGATGCCCTGATCGACGGGAAGCCGCAGCCTGCGGTCGAGGGGTTCCAGCTGTTCCGGATCGGCGACGCGGTCGAGGCGCGGAACACCCACGCGGCGATCTATGATGCGCTGCGGCTGGTGAGGACTGTCTAGGTCCGCTTGCGGCAGTACAGCTCCATCCGGTGGTGGACGATGTCGTAGCCGAGCTCGGCTGCGATCTGCCGCTGGAGTTCCTCGATCTTTTCCGACCGGAACTCGGTGATGAGGCCGGTGTCGAGGTCGACGATGTGGTCGTGGTGGGGGGCATCCGCCACCTCGTACCGCGCGCCGCCGTTTTCCAGGGCGAGCCGCAGGACGACGCCTTCGCGTTCCAGGACCGAGAGAGTGCGGTAGACGGTGGCAAGGGAGAGCGAGTCGTCGA
Source organism: Tabrizicola sp. (assembly GCA_041752895.1). Classification (GTDB taxonomy): domain Bacteria; phylum Pseudomonadota; class Alphaproteobacteria; order Rhodobacterales; family Rhodobacteraceae; genus Tabrizicola. The sequence goes on along the minus strand of JBGSVS010000046.1, from coordinate 3,800 downwards.
GGGTCCGCGCCCGGCGGTGAAGCTCGGCCGCGTCGGGGTGGTCGGAGGCCTCGGTCAGGACCTTGAGGAGAGCCTCCCGCTGGCGGGTCACACGGACTCCGGTGTCGCGGAGGGCCTGGGCGGGGTCTTGTTTCATGCCGGGATGGTAGCGAGGGGCGCGCGCGGGGTCAAACCCTGCAGAAGTGTCCACGGTGGACAGATCGGGATGGGTGAGTGATTCCAATAGGTTGGGATTTTCTGTTAGGGTGGTGTTAAGGTTTTACTGCGGCGTCCCCCCACCCCATCCCTCCCCCACAGAGGGGGGAGGGAGCCGTGGTGCGCGCGCCGTTCGGGGCCTTGAACGCACAGGTGAAATCCCGTCTGGCCCGATGATGCAGCGTAGGGTGCGCTACAGCGCGCCTTCGGACGGTGCGCTGTAGCGCACCCTACGATGGGGACGGGTCCGGTGCAGTTGTTTCAGGCGGTATGCCTGCTGTTTCGGGCGGACCGGGGGTTTCACACCCCCGGACCCCCGTGGGATATTTGGGGAAGAGAAAGGGCTGAGTCGTGTATTTCGCTCTGCCCAACACCAATAACCGCAACTTTACGTTCTCTCGCGACTGTCATTCCCGCGAAGGCGGGGACCCATGCCTGAGCACACCGATTTCGTTTACCTTTTGGCATCGCACCGGAACGGTACGCTTTACTGCGGTGTGACAAATGATCTGGCGAGACGCGTTGTCGAGCATCGCGAGGGCACGGCTGAAGGGTTCACAGCCAAGTACGGCGTCTCGCGCCTTGTTTGGTTTGAACAACATTCGGACATCAACGAAGCAATCGTGCGGGAAAAGCGGATCAAGAAATGGAACCGGGCTTGGAAGATTACTCTGATCGAGGCGGGGAACAGGGACTGGCGGGATTTGGCGGTTGATCTGGGGCTGGAGCCGATTCAAAGTGTCATCCCCGCGAAGGCGGGGATCCAGCCTGATCCTGGTGCAGCGGTTCAGAAAGATGGATCCCCGCCTTCGCGGGGATAACAGTGGGGAGCAGTGATTACAGGGGGAAAGGGGATGACAGGGGGGCGCGTTTTTCCAAACGAAGAACAGAGGCCGTTTGGATAAACGGCCTCTGGTCAGTTAGAACTGGGTCCCCGCTTTCACGGGGATGACTGGTGGAGTTAGGTGACTCAGCTGCACCCCGTTGTCGCGCCGCACGAGTTGCACTTCAGGCAGGACCCGTTCCGGACCATCGTGTAGTTGCCGCACTCACTGCAGCTGTCCCCGGTGTAACCGGAGAGCTTGGCCTTGGTCCGCGCGTCGGTGGTGCCGAGGGCAAAGGTGCTCGTCGTCTCGGAGAAGCCGGAGATCCGCGATTCCGACAGGACCGCCGTCATCGGCGCGGCCATGTCGGTGCCGGTGGCGAGGCCGCCGCCGAACGCCGTCATCCCCTGCCCGCCTTGCAGCACGGTGAATTCCTGCGGCAGGCGTTTGCGCATATAGCCGGTCGAGGCGACCTGCTTCAGGACCTCCAGCGACTTCGAGGCGGCGGTGTCGGACGGCTCGGCGATGTTGCGCTTGCCTTCTTCATCGCCCCGGCCGAGGTCGTCGAACGAGGCACCTTTCGGGGCGACATGGGCGAGGTCGGTGCGGTCGAGGTAGGAGATCGCAAGCTCACGGAAGATGTAGTCTAGGATCGAGGTCGCGTTCTTCACGCTGTCGTTGCCCTGCACCATGCCGGCCGGTTCAAAGCGGGTGAAGGTGAAGGCTTCGACGAATTCCTCCAGCGGGACGCCGTATTGCAGGCCGACCGAGACCGCGATGGCGAAGTTGTTCATCATCGCGCGGAAGCCGGCGCCTTCCTTGTGCATGTCGATGAAGATCTCACCTAAGCTGCCGTCCTGGTATTCGCCGGTACGCAGATAGACCTTGTGGCCGCCGACGATGGCCTTCTGGGTATAGCCCTTGCGACGCTCCGGCAGCTTTTCGCGGTTGCTGCGGACGATTTCCTTGATGATCACCTTTTCGATGATCTTCTCGGCGATGACGGTGGCTTTTTCCATCAGGGAGCCGCTCTGCAGCGTCTCTTCGGCTTCCTCGTCGTCCTCGATCAGCGCCGATGCCAGCGGCTGAGAGAGTTTCGAGCCGTCGCGGTAGAGTGCATTGGCCTTGATGCCGAGCGAGTGGCTGAGTTCATAGGCCGCCAGCGTTTCGGCGATGGTGGCGTTGTTCGGCATGTTGATGGTCTTGGAGATCGCGCCAGAGATGAACGACTGCGCGGCGGCCATCATGGTGATGTGGCTGTTGACCGACAGGAACCGCTTGCCGGTCTTGCCGCAGGGGTTTGCGCAGTCGAACACGCTGTAGTGCTCGGGTTTCAGGTGCGGTGCGCCTTCCAGGGTCATGGTGCCGCAGACGTGGTCGTTGGCGGCGTCGATCTGGGCCTTGGTGAAGCCGAGATGGCGCAGAAGGTCGAAGGTCGGGTCGGCAAGGCGTTCGGCGGGGATACCGAGGGTGCCTTTGCAGAAATCCTCGCCCAGGGTCCACTGGTTAAAGACGAAGCGGATGTCGAAGGCGCTCGGGAGGGCGGTTTCGATTTTTTCCATCTCGCGCGGGCCGAAGCCGTGGCCGATGAGCGAGGTGTGGTTGATCGCGGGGGCCTGACCAAGCGAGGCGTGGCCGACGGCGTGGGCGACGATCTCGGCGGCTTGGGCGGTGGAGTAGCCGAGGGTTTCGAGGGCCGCCGGGACCGACTGGTTGATGATCTTGAAGTAGCCGCCGCCCGCGAGTTTCTTGAACTTCACGAGGGCGAAGTCGGGCTCGATCCCGGTGGTGTCGCAGTCCATCACAAGGCCGATGGTGCCGGTCGGGGCGATCACGGTGGTCTGGGCGTTGCGGTAGCCGTGTTCCTGGCCGAGGCGGAGGGCCTCGTCCCAGGCGGATTTCGCAAGGGCGACAAGGCTTTGGTCGGGGACGTTCGCGTGGTCAAGGGCGACGGCGGGGACGTTCAGACCTTCGTATGCCTTGCCGTGGGCCGCCGCGCGGTGGTTGCGGATGACGCGGAGCATGTGTTCGCGGTTGCGCTGGTAGCCCGAGAAGGGGCCGAGTTCCTTGGCCATCTCGGCGGAGGTCGCATAGGCGACGCCAGTCATGATCGCGGTCAGGGCTCCACACAGGGCACGGCCTTCGTCGCTGTCATAGCCAAGGCCCATGTTCATCAAAAGGCCGCCGATGTTGGCGTAGCCAAGGCCGAGGGTGCGGAAGTCGTAGCTGAGCTGGGCGATTTCCTTCGAGGGGAACTGCGCCATCATCACGCTGATTTCGAGGGTGATGGTCCAGAGACGCGAGGCGTGGACGTAAGCCTCGGCGTCGAACTTGCCGTTGTGCTGGAAGGTCAGCAGGTTCATCGACGCCAGGTTGCAGGCGGTGTCGTCGAGGAACATGTACTCCGAGCAGGGGTTAGAGCCGCGGATCGCGCCGTCTTCGGGGCAGGTGTGCCAGGCGTTGACGGTGTCGTGGAACTGGATGCCGGGGTCGGCGCAGGCCCAGGCAGCGTGGCCGACCTGATCCCAAAGCTCGCGGGCCGAGACGGTCTTGGCGACCTTGCCATCGGTGCGGCGGATCAGCTCCCACGGCTGGTCATCACGGACGGCCTTGAGGAAGGCATCGGTGACGCGGACCGAGTTGTTGGAGTTCTGGCCGGAGACGGAGATATAGGCCTCGGAATCCCAATCCACGTCATAGGTGGGGAATTCGATCGAGGTGAAGCCTTGCTTGGCGTATTGCAGGATGCGGTTGGTGTAGGTGTCGGGGATCATGGCCTTT
>JBGSVS010000045.1:0-32116 GCA_041752895.1 Tabrizicola sp. | reverse complement strand
CTTCACCTGGTCCACCGCCCATTCGGCACGGGCCTTGGGGTTGCCACGGACAGCAGGGGCCGCAAAGCCGTCGAACTGGGTGTCATAGGCCGGGTGGACGGCGACGAGTTGGCCCTGGAGGTGGGTCGAAAGCTCGGTCACTTCGATGCCTGCGTCCTTCGCAATTTCCTTGAACTCATCGCAATAGGTCTTTGAACTGGCCGCCTTTTCCAGGTCGAACAGCCGCCCGTCCCAGGAGGGGACTTGCACGCCCACATAGCCGCAATCGGCGGCCCAGGCCGTGATCGACCCCCACGAATTGAAGGGTGCTGCATCCCCTGCAAACTGCGCCAGGAAGAGGGCCGGGCCCTTGATTGTCTTCATGAATGTTCTCCCGGTTCGCAATCTGCCTGCCTAGCGCAGGCCGATTGACTTCAGATGTCGTTCAATATGGGCAAAGCCGTCGCGATAGACCGCCTCGGGGCTTTCGGCAAAGTCGCGCCAGACCTTTGTGGCCGCGGCCAGATCGGGCAGCCCGCGCCCGAAGGCCTCGATTGTCAGCCAGTCATCATAGCCGATGGCCTTGATTGCGGCGAAGGTCTCGGCCCAGGGAATATTGCCCCGACCCGGCACGCCCCGGTCATTCTCGGACAGATGGATGTGCACCACCTCGGCCCGGCTCCGGGTCAGCGCGCCGATCGGATCGGCTTCCTCGATATTGGCGTGGAAGGTGTCATACATCGCACGGATGTTCGGGTGCCCGACGCGGCGCACAAAGGCTGCCAGATCGTTCATCGTGTTCAGAAGATAGCACTCGAACCGGTTCAACGCTTCAAGCCCCACGGTCACACCGACGGTCGCCGCATGCTCGCCGATCTGCTGTTGGCTGTCGACGGCGCGCGACATCTCGTCCTCGCTTGGCCCCTGACCGGAAAACTGCCCCAGAACCGAATGCAGCGGTCCTGAAACCCGATCCGCCCCCAGTGCCGCGCTGCAGTCCAGCACCCAGCGCATCCGGTCCACGCCTGCCCGGCGGACCGCAGGATCGGCCGAGATCAGGTCAAGCGCCGGATCACCGATCGCCGATACCGCAGTCCTCTCCAGTCCCAGCGCGTCAAGCCGTCGGCCCAGGGCCGAATAGTGCCCGGACGACCCCTCGAAAATCGGGATCTCTACCCCATCGAACCCGGTCTTGCGGATGTCCGCCAGTAGCGGCTCGTGCTCTGGACCGACATGGGTTGTCCAGAGGAACATGCACATTCCGATCTTCAAGACGGCCTCCTGCCAACTGATGATCTGGTCTTACCAAAGCAGGCGGCGGGACGCCAGATCCTTGTTGCGAGCCGGCATATCCGGACCGGCGCACCGCCAGAATGCGGCTTCCCTGACCTGCCATGTCACGTAAATCCTAGAGACTCGCTTGACCGGCTTGGCAAAGCGACGCAATCTGGTAGAACCAGACTGAGGAAAGGGCGCCTTGGGAGAAATCCCCCGTAACAGCCTTGAGGGAGGAATAATGCATCTTTCGACGCACAACTGGATGCGGGCCGAACCGCTGGAAACCACCGTCCGGCGAATCAAGCAATACGGCTACGAATCCATCGAGATTTCGGGTGAGCCGACGCAGTACAACACCAAGGATACCCTGAAGCTGTTGAAGGACAACGGCATGCGCTGTTGGGGGGCGGTGACCCTGACCTTGGGCGAGCGAAACCTGGCCGCCAAGGATGAAGGCCAGCGCGCGCGCTCGGTCGATTACGTCAAATCGGTGCTGACGATGGTGTCGGAGCTGGAAGGCGAGATCATCACTCTGGTTCCGGCGACTGTAGGCAAGGTCACGCCCGATGCCACGCCCGAGGAAGAGTGGAAATGGGTGGTCGATGCGACCCGCGAATGCTTTGCCCACGCCCAGAAGGTCGGCGTCCGCATCGCGGTCGAACCCCTGAACCGGTTCGAGACCTACTTCTTCAACCGCTGCGCCCAGGCCTTGGCACTGGCCGATGCCGTCAGCCCGGACTGCGGGGTCTGCCTTGATGCCTATCATCTCAACATGGAGGAATCGAACATCTACGACGCGATCCGCTTGGCCGGAAAGCGCCTGTTCGACTTTCACATCGCCGACAACAACCGCTTTGCCGCCGGTCTTGGCCACCTGGACTGGGCCAAGATCATCGGCACCCTGCGCGAGATCGGCTATGACGGCGCATTGACCAACGAATTCGTGGCACCCGTCGACCGGACTCCTGCTGCGATCTATCCGGACATGGTCGAAAAGAACCCCGTCGACATCTCTCCAGAACAACTGAAGTTCATCCAGGACCACGGGTCGAGCCTTCTTACCGAAAAGTTCTACGCCGATCAGATGCGGATCACGGCTGAAACCATTCTCCCGCTGATCAAGTGAACCGGCGCGGGCGGTCCTTCACCGGGCCGCCCCGCAAGGAAGGGAACCTCTCTGGATGCGGATCAAAACGGTTCAGGCCTGGTGGGTGCAGTTTCCGATCGAGGAAGCCCGCCAGCACGTCAGCGACTTTGGCCGGTTGCGCACCTTTGACGCGGCCATCCTGCGGATCGAGACTGACGACGGCACTGTTGGCTGGGGCGAGGGCAAGAACGCGGCGGGAAGTGCCGGAGATTATGCCGCGCTCGTCCATCTTCTGAACCACGAATTCGGGCCGCGCCTGATAGGCCGCGACGCCAGCCAGATCACCGCGATCTGGGAAGACCTTTACAACGGCAGCCGCGCCCGGGCCGCGTCGTACCGCGGGCATCCGATGCCAGAGCTTGCGCGGCGCGGCCTGACCATCGCCGCGATCAGCGCCATCGATATTGCCCTATGGGACATTCGCGGCAGGGCTCTCGACCAGCCGATCTGGGCACTGCTGGGAGGTAAGACGGCAGAACGGCTGCCGGCCTATGCCTCGGGCGGCTGGGCCGATGCAGACGGGATCGGGGCTCAGCTGCAGTCATACATCGACGCAGGCGGATTCCGGGCGGTGAAGATGCGGGTCGGGTCGATGGACGACCGACCCAATGTCTCGGCTGCGCGGGTCCGGGCGGCGCGCAAGGCGCTGGGTCCTGATGTCGAGCTTATGGTCGACGCACACGGCACCTATACGGTGGCCGAGGCCAAAAGGTTTGCGGCGATGGTCGCCGACTGCGACCTTGCGTGGTTCGAGGAACCCGTCAGCGCCGACGACCGTATGGGAATCGCCGAGTTCCGCGCCTCGACCATGATCCCCGTTGCAGTTGGCGAATCCGAATGTACCCGGTTCGACTTTGCGGCCCTGATCGCCGCCCGCGCGGCCGACATCCTGCAGCCTGATCCGGCCTTCTGCGGCGGCATCACCGAGGCGATGCGGATCGCCGCACTTGCCTCATCCTTCAACCTGCGGCTTGCCCCCCACCTTTGGGCCGGGGCGCCCTGCTTTTTCGCCGGTCTGCATGTGCTGGCTGCGGCCCCCGCTGGCTACATCGTCGAATTCTCGCTGGGCGCCAACCCGATGATTCACAATCTGTCGCGCGCACCGGTCGTCGTGATGGACGGCACCATAGCTGTCCCCGATGGTCCCGGGCTTGGTCTCGACATGGACACTGAAATGATCTCGCGCTACTCCAGAACCTGATGCCGGGGGAGCCAAGCATGCAACAGGAAGAGTTCCTTCCGACCCTCACCGCGTTTCTGATCGACGCTGCCCGGAAGAACGATGGCAAGGCCCCATCAGAGCGGGACCTTGCCGAGCACTTCTCCGTCAGCCGCGGCCAAGTGCGCGAGGCGCTGGCCATACTGGAAGCGATGCAAGTCATCGAGCGCCGCGCCAGATCGGGCATCTACGTCAATGGCGGCGCGGGCGGGATCGAGGCGATGTCCTTCTTTGCCCGTTTTGGCCTGCCACTGGAAAACCGCCAGATCTTCGAGGCGGTCGAAGTGCGCAAGATTCACGAAATCAAAGCCGCCGAACTGGCTGCCTCGCGCGCCACCGAAGAGAATTATGTCCGACTGCGCGACGTGCTGACCCGCTCGGAGGAACGCCTGCAGGCAGGTGAAGGCCTTGACCAGCTTGACCAGGAGTTTCACCTGGAAATCGTCCGCGCGACGCAGAACACGATCTTTCTCAACATTTGCACGTCGTTTTATGCCCTCAGCCACAACCGGCTGAAGGTCTATTTCCGCAGTCCCGAACGGAACCGGCGGTCACACGAAGAACACGTCCAGATCTTCGAGGCCCTGCTTCGTCGCGACTCGGCGCTTTCGTCTGCACTGATGGTCTCGCACCTGCGCGGCGCGATGAGCTACTGGACCGAGATTCTGGAACCGGCCCTGGAAGGCTAGGGCGTGATCTTCTCGACCCATCCGCTGCATCCCGAGGTTACCGCCGAGTTGCAGGCGCTTGGCGACTATCGGATTGCCTCGACCCCGACCGCTCAGGCGATCACGGCCGAATGTGTCGGCGCCGAACTGATTGTTGTCCGAGCGCCCATTCCCGCAGGAATCGCTACACGGGAAGCGGGCCTGCGCGCGCTGGTCCGTCATGGGGCGGGCCTCGACATGATCAACGTGGACGAGGCGACCGAGGCCGGGGGTTCTGGTGGCAAACGTGCCGGGTGCCAACGCCGTGACCGTTGCCGAGCATGTCATCTGGACCGCCATGGCTTTGCTGCGACGGAACCCGCAAGTGACGCGCGACCTTCACGCCTTGGGCTGGGCCGCCGCCCGTGCCCATTCCGACCACGGGCGCGAATTGTCGGGCCGAACGCTTGGTATCCTGGGCCTTGGGAACATCGGCAAGTCGCTGGCCCGCATCGCTCACCACGGTTTCGGTATGCCTGTCATCGCCCACACCCGCAGCGGATCAGGCAATGCCGACGTGCAGGCGGTGGGGTTCGCAGACCTGCTGGAGCGGTCCGACATCCTTGCACTCTGCGCGCCCCTGACTGCTGAAACGCGCGGGTTGATCGACGCTGCCGCCCTGGCCCGGATGACGCCCGGCGCGATCCTGATCAACGTCGCGCGCGGTCCGCTTGTGGTCGAACAGGCCTTGATCGAGGCGCTGTCGTCTGGTCAACTTGGAGGCGCTGCACTGGATGTCTTCGACACGCAGCCCCTGTCGCAGGACCATCCCTTCATGTCCCTTCCAAACGTGATCCTGACCCCGCACATGGCCGGGATTACCGAAGAAAGCATGTTGCGCATGGGGCAGGGGGTCGTCGCCGAAGCCCGGCGCATCCTGCATGGCGAGAACCCCGAAAACCTGGTCAACCCGGTGGCTTTGCCGCGCTATCGCAGCAGATTTCCGGACTGATCCTCTCGTAGGTGCCGGAAATGAAATCGGCCGGGCCTGTGTGGCCCGGCCGCGAACTTCCGCCTCATGTTTCAGGCCAGCGCTAGGTTCGCGCCGGTCTGCGCATCGAAGGTCACGACGCGGTCAGGCTTCCAACCAAACCGAACCAGCTCGTCCCGGCGGACCTGCGTGCCCGCTGGCACCGTGACGTGCAAGCGCGCCTCGCCCATGTCCATCACCAGAATCTTGAGGACGCCCTGATCCTCGATGTCAAAGATCCGCGCCTCACCCGGGGCACCGGGGGCCAGCACCACGTTCTCTGGCCGAACCCCAAAGGTCACCGCACCCGCGCCTTTCGCGTTCGCCGCCACAGGCAGCTGGAAACCGCCCAGTTCCGCCATGCCGCCCGCCAGACGCCCATTGATCAGGTTCATCGGCGGCGAGCCGACCGAACGGGCAACGAAGGTGTTCAGCGGGCGCTCATAGATGTCCGCTGGGGTTCCCACCTGCACCAGTCGACCTTGCCGCAACACGCCGATCTTGTCGCCCATCGACATCGCCTCGACCTGGTCATGCGTCACGAACAGGAAGGTCGCGCCAAGGTCGCTGTGCAGCTTCTTCAGCTCCACCCGCAGGCTTTCCCGCAGCTTGGCGTCCAGAGCGGACAGGGGCTCGTCCATCAGGAAGACCGACGGCTGTCGCACGATGGCCCGCCCGATCGACACCCGCTGCATCTCGCCGCCCGAAAGCCGTTCAACCTTGCGGTCCAGGAGATGGGTGATCTGCAGCGTCGTCGCCGCTTTCTGCACCCGCGCGGCAATCTCGGAGTCCGAGAACTTTCGCCCCGGCGCGCGCAGAGGAAACTCAAGGTTCCCGCGCACGGTCAGGCGCGGATAAAGCGAGTATTGCTGCAGAACCAGCGCAACGTCCCGTTCGGCTGCTGTCCAGCCGCTGACGTCCTTGCCATCAATCGACACCGACCCGCTGTCTGGCGTCTCCAGCCCGGCAATCATCCGTAGCGCTGTCGTCTTGCCTGCCCCGGTGCGGCCCAGAAGCACGAAGAACTCGCCGTCTTCCACCACCAGATCCAGATCCCGCAAAGCACGCGATGCGCCATAGCTTTTGTTGATCCCGCTCAGTTCGATGCGCGCCATCAGGCAGTCCTCCGCAGCGCCGCACCGGATTCCAAGTCAAAGAAATGGGCCCGTTCAGTGTCGATCCCGACCCAGACTTTCTGACCGTCACCGACGAAGCCCGGTTCGACCCGGGCGCGTAGCGTGGCATCGCCCAGCCGGACATCGACGATCTCGTGCGATCCCAAGGGTTCGATGTTGGTTGTCGCTGTTTCGACGAATCCCGGTTCGGGCGCGTGGCGCAGCAGCACCGCCTCGGGACGAATGCCAAGCTTGACTGCGCGTTGGCCTGGCAGATGCCCGACATGGCCGCCTGCCACGGGAAGCCCCTTGCCCTGGCCGAACGACAGCACCGCCGCTCCCGCCCCGCCTTCGACCGCGATATCCGACACGTTCATCACCGGAGACCCGACGAACTGCGCGACGAAAAGGTTGGCCGGACGGTTATACACCTCTTCCGGAGCGCCGACCTGTTGCAGCAGCCCCCCATGCATCACGACGATCCGGTCAGCCAGCGACATCGCTTCGATCTGGTCATGTGTGACGTAGACGGACGTAGAGTTCCGCGCGATGTGCAGCCGCTTGATCTCGGCCCGCATCTGTTCGCGGAGTTTCGCATCCAGCGCACCGATGGGTTCGTCCATAAGCAGAGCCCTTGGCCGCCGCACCAGCGCCCGACCAATCGCAACCCGCTGCATGTCACCCCCCGCCAATGCCGATGGTTTCCGATGCAGGAACCGCTCGATCCCCAGCACCTTGGCGACCTCTTTCACGGCGGCGTCGCGGTCAGACTGGCTCATCCCTACCGCACGCAGCGGGAAGGCGATGTTTTCCTGCACCGTCATGTGCGGATACAGCGAGAACGACTGGAACACGAAGGCAATGTCCCGGTCCGCCGCGCGCAGGTCCTGCACTTCCTTGCCGTCGATGCTGATCGTGCCCGACGACACCGTCTCCAGCCCGGCAATCGCGCGCAGCGTTGTGGTTTTGCCGCAGCCTGACTGGCCCAGCATGACGACGAATTCGCCATCCTCGATGGTCAGGTTGACATCCTTCAGCACCTGAATGGCCCCGAAAAACTTCTGGATGTTCCTAAGTTCGATCCGTGCCATCAGACGAGCTCTTCCTCTTCTTCTTCTTCTTCCGCTTCTGGCTCGGGGGGGACGTGCGAGGTGACCAGGAAGGCCACCAGGCCGATAATGATGATCGTCAGCCCATAGCGGTGCAGCACTTCGACCCAAGGCTGGCACAGGAAGATCACCCCGAAGATCATCGTCCATTGCGCAGCGGGTTCGTAGTATTTGGCGTTCATCTGGCGAAAAGTCATTTGCGGATCGCTCCGAAGCTCATGCCGCGCAGCAAGTGGTTGCGTAGCAGGAAGGTGAAGATCGCCACCGGCAGCAAGAACAAGAACGCGCCGGATGCGATGACCGTCCAGTCCGACAGGCCCGAACCAACCTGGCTTGGGATGTAGGGCGGGGCCGTCTGCGCATTGCGGGAGGTCATCATCAGCGCGAAGGCGTATTCGTTCCAGGCGGTGATGAAGCAGAAGACGGCCGTCGCGGCGATGCCGGTCAGGGCCTCGGGCAGCACGATCTTCCGAAAAGCCTGCAGCCGCGTGTACCCATCAACCAGCGCCGCCTCTTCATATTCGCGCGGGATCTCGTCGATGAAGCCCTTCATGATCCAGACCGCGAAGGACAGGTTGAAGGCGGTGTAAAGGATGATGAGGCCGACTTGCGTGTCATAGAGGCCGACCGCCCGATACATCAGGAACATCGGAATCGCGACAACGATGGGTGGTAGCATCCGGGTGGACAAGATGAAAAAAAGCCAGTCCTGCTCTCCCGGCACCCTGAACCTTGAAAACCCGTAGGCAGTGATCGTGCCCATCGATACCGCCAGGAACGTCGAGACGATCGAGACGATCAGCGAGTTCAGGTAGCGGCTGCCGTAGCCCGAGGTCGTGGCCTCGCCGGTCTTCTTGTTGCGCACCACCTGCTCGCCGCCGTCAAAGACCAGCTTTTCCCACCAGGGCGCGGCCTCGTAGGCCTCTTGCGTTACCGGCTCACGCAGTTGGCTACGTTTGGTGAACAGCTTGGCGAAGGGCGAGAGTGTTGGTTCGAAGAACACCGTGGGTGGCGCAGTCGTCGCCAAGTTGCGCGGCTTGAACGCCGTCGCCCCGATCCAGAAGATCGGCGTCAGCATGATGACCAGCGCGATCAGAACAGCAATCACGGCGGCGCGGTTGAAGATCACTTCGCCTCTTGTCTTGACCTCGGCCATCTCAGCGTGCCTTCGCCTTGTTCAGGTACTTCACGTAGATGTTGGAAATCGCCACGACGACGATCAGCACGATGTAGGCGAATGCCGACGACATGCCGGTCTGCCATTCCAGAAACGCCATCTTGTAAAGGCGGATCGCGATCAGTTCGGTCGTGGGCTGGGTCGACAGGATGTAAGCGTGGTCGAAAGTCTTGAACGCTTCCATCGTGCGGAAGATGATCGCGATCATCAGGATCGGGGCGACCAGCGGCAGCGTGATCCGGAAGAAGGTGTAGAACGCCCCGGCGCGGTCAATCTCGGCAGCCTCGTACAGGTGTTTTGGCACCGCCGAGAGGCCCGCCAACGACAAGAGCATCACGAAGGGCGACCACATCCAGATGTCGACGATTGCAACGGCATAGAGCGCCATCTGCGGGTCGGCCAGCCACTCGAATTTCCCAAGGCCCAGGAAGTAGTTGATGATCCCGAACGACGGGTCATACAGGAGCTTCCAGAAAAGGCCGACTACCGCCGGCGACATCATCATCGGCAGCAACAGAAGCGTTGTGATCAGCCCCTTCAACGGGATCGGCCGGTTCAGCAGCATCGCCAGGCCAAAACCCACGATCACCTGGCCGGTGACCGAGATCACGACATACTTCGCCGTGATGGTGAAGTTGCGCCAGATGTTCGGGTCACTGAGCAGTTCACGGAAGTTGGCAAGGCCGATCCAGTTCGCCGGCGCCGAGGTCGATGCCCGATAGTCCGTGAAGGCGGTGTAAAGCGAGTAGATCAGCGGGAAGACGTTGAAGATGATCAGAAATGCGATTGTGGGAATGATGAAGAGGTTCCGGATCGAAAGGTCGGACAGCCCTCGCGCCGCCGCGCGTGTGTTCGGCTCCAACCGGGTCATCACGTCTGCCACGGTGCGTCATCCTGCATCTTGAGAAAACGATGGGCGCCAGAAACGGGCGCCCATCGGGATAGGTCTGCTGTGCTTACTGAACGCGGCCGTACTTCTTGAACGTTTCGGTCCAGTCGGCGGTCAGCGCGTCCAGCACCTCTTTCGCGGTGCCTTCGCCGCCGACGATGAACGGGTACAACCGCTCATTCGCCGCCGTCAGAAGCTCTGCGAATTCCGGCACGGCCCAGAAGTCCTTCACGACGAACATCGTCTGATAGAAGGCCTCGTTGTAGGGCGTTGCGTTGCGGAACTCCGGCGATTCAAGCACTGCGGCACTGGCGGTATAGCCCCCCAGCTCGGCCCAGCGTTTCTGCACGTCATCCTGAATGAACCACTGCAGGAACTTGTAGCTTTCGTCGATGTTTTCCGAGTAGCTCACGATCGAGATGCCCTGCCCACCAAGGGCAGCATGCTTCGCGCCCGTCGGGCCGGCCGGGTTCGAGAAGAAGCCAGTGTTTGCCGCGTGCGGGTTCGTCGCCGGGTTCACCAGCGCCGGGAAGAAAGCGAAGTAGTTCATCGACATCGCCGCCAGACCCTCGGTGATCGCCTGGTTGTTCTCGACGAAGAACGTCTTGGCCCAGCCCGGAGGGGTGAAGCCATAAAGCTCTTTGTAGGCCTCAAGCGCCGCGACGTTCTGTTCCGAGTTCAGGATGCCGTCGACCTGGAAGGTCGAAAAGTCGCCCAGTTCGCCGCCGAACGAGAAGATGGCGTTCTCGACCCCCATCACCAGCGCGTCGTAAGAGTTGTCAGTGTAGATCGCGACGCCGTAGCGGTTTTCGTCGGGACGGTGGAAGAATTCGGCAATGTCGCGCAACTGCGCCCAGGTTTCAGGCGGGGCAAGGTCGTATCCGTACTTCTCTTTGAAGGCCGCCATCTCGGCGGGATCCTCGAACCAGTCCTTGCGATAAGACCAGCCCACGGCGTCGCCTTCTGCCGGAATTGCCCAGAACTTGCCGCCATATTCGGCATAGTACTTGACCGTGGCCGGGGCCATGATCTCGCCCACATTGTTGGCCGCGAAGAACTCGGTCAGGTCGACGTAGTGACCGGCTTCCGAAGCCGCCCCCAGCCACTGGCTGTCACCAACGATCATGTCATAGGCACTGCCCTTGGCGTTGAACTCGGTGAACGCCTTGGTCTGGAAGTCTGACCACGGCGTGGTTTCCACCGTGACCACGACGCCGGTTTCAGCCTCGTATTCGTTCACGAGTTCCTGCAGGTAGTTTGCCGGGTCCCATTCGGCCCAGAAGATGGTAAGCTCTTGCGATGATGCTGCCGATGCGGACAGCGCGATTGCCGCAGCCCCCGTCAGCAGCCGGTAGTAAGATCTGTGCATGTGACTTCCTCCCGCTATCGTTGTTATGCAGCTCAACCCCGGGGTTCACTTGTCGCCCACGACAATAGAAGCTGCTTGTCGCCTCCTCCAAGACTTCAAAATTGGTAATACCAGATACGCATCCGTGTCAATGACACTCTCCCGCGCTGTATGTCTTTCTTGCCGGTCACTTTTCCAGATTGGTGCGAAAATCTGCGCTAAAAAATGCGTGAAACCCGCAAGTTTACGCGTTTGACCGCGCTGACTGTGTATCCGTCCTGAGCGCCCGTGGACCGAACTCTGGCTAGACCAGAATGGGAAGCTAGCCAGGGTGCTCCTCCGCCTCACGTCTTGCGGCCTGCAACAGGGCCTGAGCCGCCCACAGGGCCACTTCTTCGGCTTTTTGGTCGTCCAGCCCGCAGATGTCCTTCAGAACGATCATCGCCTCGATTCCAAAGGTCAGCGACAGGGCCTGCACCAGTCTGGCCGACTGATCCGGCGACAGGCCGCTGTCGACAATGGCGCGCAATAGCAGCGACCTTCGGTGACCGCGCCCAAGGGTCTTGTCGCCCGGTACGTCGGAGCTTGGCTCCAGCGACTGTCGAATCGCCGCACGGAACGTCGCTTCATGCTCGGCCAGGCGCGGAAAGGCTTTGCCGTACAGCGAGGCAAGCCGCGCTTCTCCGGTCGCGGCCGGATCGTCCCAGCTTAGGATCGGGCCGAGAGCCTCGGCAACAACGGCGCGAAGCATGTCCGCCAGGGTCGGAAAATACCGGTAAGCCGTTGACCGCGACACTCCGGCGGCTTCCGCGACCTCGCTGACCGATGGCGACAGACCGCGCCGCATCATGTCCGACGCGGTCGCCACCATCAGCGCGCGCGTCCGCGCCGCAGCGCCCCTTGGCTGTTCGGGGTCGGGGTCCAGGACAATGGCTTGTAATGGAACTGGCATCCCAATATGGTACTACAGTCTCATTTGCGTTCAAGCGCGATCATGGCCGCCTCCGGCAAATGGTCCATTCAGGGAGAGACAAGGGTGCGCACGATCCATGTGGCGGGCACTTGTGACACCAAAGGCGAAGAAATCGCCTATCTACGCGACCTGATCCTGGCCGCTGGCCACAAGGTAACCGTTGTGGATCTTGGGACCCGCACCCCGTCGATTCGCCCCGACATCGCGGCGCATGCCATTGCCGCCCTGCATCCCGCAGGGCCGGACGCTGTGCTTGGTGGCACTGACCGAGGTGCTGCCGTCTCGGCTATGGGGCAGGCCTTCGCAGCCTGGTGCCGTCGCTATGGCAGCGAGATCGCTGGTATCATTGCAGTAGGCGGAGGCGGCGGCACCTCCATCGCCTGCGCTGGCCTGCGCGAACTACCCTACGGCCTGCCCAAGCTGATGGTCTCGACCCTCGCGTCCGGCGACACTGCCGCCTATGTGGGCACCTCGGACATCGTCATGGTCCCCTCGGTCACCGACATCGCTGGGCTGAACCGCCTTTCCCGCGTGATCCTGTCGAACGCCGCCCATGCACTTGTCGGCGCGGTCTTGTCCCCGAAGCCGGAAGCTTTCGCCGACTTGCCCGCCATCGGCCTGACCATGTTCGGCGTCACCACGCCCTGCGTCACCGCCATCGCCGACCAGTTGCGCGACCAGTTCGACTGCCTTGTCTTCCACGCCACCGGCACCGGCGGCCGCGCGATGGAGCGATTGCTGGATCAGGGCGTGCTCTCTGGTCTGATCGACATCACCACGACCGAAATCGCCGATCTTCTCTTTGGCGGTGTCTTGCCCGCTTTGCCTGATCGGTTGGACGTCGTCGCCCGCACCGGTGCGCCGTGGGTCGGTTCGGTCGGTGCCTTGGACATGGTCAACTTCCGGGCCCCTGCCACCGTGCCCGACCGCTACCGCGACCGGCTGTTCTATCACCACAATCCGAACGTCACCCTGATGCGCACCACGCCCGAGGAAAACGCCACGATGGGCCAATGGATCGGCGAAAAGCTGAACGCTTGCGAAGGTCCCGTAAGTCTCTTGATCCCAGAAAAAGGTGTCTCGGCGCTGGATATCGCGGGCGGCCCGTTCTGGGACCCGAAGGCCGACGCCGCCCTGTTCGGGGCGCTGAAAGCTGCTGTTGCCGACCCCGCGCGGCTGATCTTCCTGCCGCATCACATCAACGACCCGGCCTTCGCCCGCGCCGCCGCCGACACCTTCCTGTCCCTCATGAGGCCCTGATGCCCGCTATTCCCCGTCAGACCATCCTTGACCGCTTTCACCAGATGATCGCCGCCGGTCAGCCGATCATCGGCGGTGGCGCCGGCACCGGACTTTCCGCCAAGGCCGAGGAGGCAGGCGGCATCGACCTCATCATCATCTACAACTCCGGCCGCTACCGCATGGCCGGGCGCGGGTCCGCAGCGGGGCTGCTCGCCTATGGCAACGCCAACGAGATCGTCAAGGAAATGGCGGTCGAGGTTCTGCCGGTGGTCAAGATCACCCCAGTTCTGGCTGGGGTGAACGGCACCGATCCCTTCATTCTGATGCCGCAATTCCTGGCTGAACTCAAAGCAATGGGCTTCTCCGGCGTCCAGAACTTTCCCACCATCGGTCTTTTTGACGGCCAGATGCGGCAAAGCTTCGAAGAAACCGGCATGGGCTATGGACTTGAGGTCGACATGATCGCCGAGGCCCACCGGCAGGACCTGTTGACCACGCCCTATGTCTTCAATCCCGACGAGGCCGTAGCGATGGCCAGGGCCGGAGCCGACATCATCGTCGCCCACATGGGAGTGACCACCGGCGGCAGCATTGGGGCGACCTCGGCCAAGACGCTGGATCAGTGCGTGACCGAAATCGACGCCATCTCTACCGCCGCCCGGTCTGTCCGAAAGGACATTATCCTGCTTTGCCACGGCGGCCCGATCTCGATGCCCGAAGACGCCGCATATGTCCTGGCCCGCGCGGACGGGATGCACGGCTTCTACGGGGCCTCATCCGCCGAACGCCTGCCGGCCGAACGCGCCATCGCCGACCAGATCCGCGCCTTCAAATCCATCCCCGCGAAAGGTTGATCCCCATGACCGACGTGAAAGACCTGTTCCGCACGCCCGACGACGTCGACGTCTATGGCTTCGACTGGGGCCACCTGTCCGTCGTCCTTGGCCCCAAGGTGAACGGCGCGCAGAAGTTCTCTGCCGCCGTCGTGACAGTCCCCCCCGGCAAGGGGCACACTCGCCACAACCATCCCGGGGCCGAGGAAATCATCTACATCCTCGAAGGCTCGGGTGAGCAGATGGTGGAGGATGAGGCGGGCACCCCCCACATAGAACAGGTCGCCCCCGGCACCTGTGTCTTCATCCCTGAAAGCCGTTTTCATTCGACACTGAACACCGGGGCGTCCGATATGAAGATTTTTGTTGTCTATTCCCCCACCGGCCCCGAAGAATTCCTGCGCACCTTGCCCGACTTCCGTCTCATCCCCAGAAAGAGCTGACCCATGGACACCGCGCTGACCGCCGCACTGCCCTACAGCTTTGCCAAGCTGGACGACCTGATGGAGAAGGCCGGGATCGACGTCCTTCTCGTCACGTCGAAGCACAACACCCAGTATCTGCTGGGCGGCTACCGCTTCATCTTCTTTTCCGCGATGGATGCCATCGGCCACAGCCGCTATCTGCCGGTCATCGCCTACACCAAAGGCGCCCCGGACAAGACCGCCTATGTCGCGAACAAGATGGAGGGCGGCGAACACGCCAACCACCCGTTCTGGACCCCGCATTTCCACCCCGTTTCCTGGGGCTCGGTCGACAGCATCACCGAGGCGATCCGCCATCTGAAAGACCACGGTCCCGCCTCGCCCCGCATCGGGGTAGAGCCGTCCTTCCTGCCAATGAACAGCGCGAAGATTCTGGAATCTGCTTTCCCGAACTCGCCCCTCGTCGATGCGACCGGCCTATTGGAACGCCTGCGCGCGGTGAAGACCCCGGCGGAACGCGCGCTGATGAAGCTGGCGTCCGAGGCGATCACCGACGCAATGCAGGCCACCATCGCCGCATCGGGAACAGGCGACAGCAAGTTCAAGATCATCGATACACTGCGACAGGAAGAAACCACCCGAGGCTTGCAGTTCGAGTACTGCCTCTTGACCCTCGGGGCCTCGCACAATCGGGCCGCCTCGCCTCAGACCTGGAACAAGGGTGAGGTCCTGTCGATTGATTCCGGAGGCAATCTGAAGGGCTACATCGGTGACATCTGCCGGATGGGCGTCCTGGGCGAGCCCGATGCCGAGCTTATCGACCTTCTGGCCGAGATCGAGATTGTTCAGCAGGCGGCCTTCGCAAAGATACGTGCGGGTGCACTGGGCGGCGATCTGATTGCTGCCGGTGAAGCGGAACTCGCCCGCCAGCCCAATCACGCTTGCACCGACTTCTTCGCCCACGGCATGGGTGTCATCACGCACGAAGCGCCCTTTCTGATGACCAATCACCCGGTGGCCTATGAGGGCACCGATGCCGCGCACCCTTTGGAGGCGGGAATGGTCTTGTCGGTGGAAACAACCATGCTTCACCCGCGGCGCGGGTTCATAAAACTCGAAGACACACTGGCGGTCACTGAAACCGGCTATGAGCTTTTTGGAACGGAAGGTCGAAAGTGGAACGTTTCCGAGCGCCTGTGAGGGTGTTGTCCTGTGTGGACGGCTCTGTGTGTGCAAGGGTTGATTGAGCAGAGAATGATCGTTGCGGAGTGCGGTCATGTGTTCGGGCTGTTGGCGCGGTGCATGTGACCGCTGGCCCTGACGAAGTCCGCGTACCTTTCCCAATCAGAAGATCGAGCTGTGACGCCCTGACAGCACCTACGGGTGTCCCGGTTGCGGTC
The DNA here is from genome assembly GCA_041752895.1 of Tabrizicola sp. Lineage (GTDB taxonomy): Bacteria > Pseudomonadota > Alphaproteobacteria > Rhodobacterales > Rhodobacteraceae > Tabrizicola. The sequence continues at coordinate 16,305 of JBGSVS010000045.1, read as the reverse complement.
CCGTTTGATCATCATCACTCACGTCTGCCCTTGCACAAACCGAGCCGCCCACACATGAGAGCACCATTGAGAGCCTTCTGTCTTGCCACTGTGCTGAAACGGAAACCCATTCCACCTGTCATGGAACCGAAACAAGCCGGTCGTATCGACGCTCGCATGCCCCCGGGGTCAGCCCGGGGACGCGGAACAGGAACATCCCATGCCACAAAATGCTCTCAAGGCCCTATATCTGACCACCGCTGTCGCTGTGTGCGCTAGCGCTGCACATGCGCAGGCCGTCGACATGGACGCGCTGGTTGCTGCGGCAAAGGCGGAAGGCACCCTGACCACGATCGCGCTGCCCCATGACTGGTGCAACTACGGAGCGGTCATCGAAGGCTTCAAGGCTAAATATGGCATCGAAGTCAACGAGTTGAACCCCAACGCCGGATCGGGTGACGAGATCGAAGCGATCAAGGCGAACAAGGACAACACCGGTCCGCAAGCCCCCGACGTTATCGACGTGGGCCTGTCCTTCGGCCCGGCTGCAAAGGCGGAAGGCCTGATCCAGCCCTACAAGGTCTCGACTTGGGACACGATTCCCGACTCGGCCAAGGATGCCGAAGGCTATTGGTATGGCGACTACTACGGCGTGCTTGCGATGGCCGTGAACAAGGACGTCGTCACGGACGCTACGCCGACCAGCTTTGCCGATCTGAAAGACCCGAAGTATGCCAGCATGGTTGCCATCCCGGGCGATCCGCGCACCGGCAACTCGTCGATGATGTCGGTCTACGCGATGGGCCTGGCCAATGGTGGCAAGGGTGGCGCGGAGGCAGCGTCGGCGGGCATCGCCTTTCTCAAGGACATGAAGGCCAGCGGCAACTTCGTCGATGTCGGCGGCTCGGCCCAGAACTTCGCCCAGGGCACCACGCCGGTCATGATGGACTGGGACTACAACATCCTGGCGATGCGCGACAAGCTTGCGGGCAACCCTCCGATGGAGGTTGTGATTCCGTCCGATGGCGTAATCGCGGGCGTCTACGTTCAGGCAATTTCGGCCTATGCTCCGCATCCGAACGCGGCCAAGCTGTGGATGGAATACCTCTATTCGGACGAGGGTCAGTTGGGCTGGCTGTCGGGCTATTGCCACCCGATCCGCTTCAACGACATGGTAGACCGTGGCGTGATCCCGGCCGACATGATGGCAAAGCTGCCGCCCGCGGATTCCTATGCGAAGGCGATCTTCCCGACGCTGGAAGAGCAGGGTGCAGCCAAGCAGGTGGTGGCAGACACCTGGGCTACCGAAATGGGCACGAACTGAGCCGTCCCAAGGTCAACATCGGATGCCGGCCCCGCGCCGGCATCCGAATGCCTTGCCGAGACCAGCGAACCGGGATCGCAGCATGACCCTTGACGTATCGGCCAAGCCTGCCGACCTGCCGCTGCGCCCGCGTCGGTCGCCGATCGCGGCCGGCTGGACCTGGCTGGGGGTGGTGCCCTTCCTTGCGTTCACTTTCCTGTTCCTGATCGGCCCGGTCCTTTATCTGATGGTGGGCGCCTTTCAGAACGCAGAGGGCGGTTTCACCCTGGACAACATCATTGCCCTGGGCAGCCCAGATATTGTCGCAAGCTTTTCCCTGTCGATCCGCCTCAGCCTGGTATCGGCGCTTATGGGGACAATCGCAGGGCTTGTGCTTGCCCATGCCGTCATACTTGGCGGCCTTTCCCCCTGGGTCCGCAGTGCCTTTGCGACGTTCTCGGGCGTCGCGTCGAACTTTGCGGGCGTGCCGTTGGCCTTTGCCTTCATCGCCACGCTGGGCCGTCTGGGCCTGGTCACGGTGCTTTTGCGCGACCTGTTCGGCATCAATCTCTACTCCTCCGGTTTCAACTTGTTCTCGTTCTACGGGCTGTCGCTGGTTTATCTTTATTTCCAGCTGCCGCTGATGTTCCTGATCATCGCCCCGGCGCTGGACGGCCTGCGCAAGGAATGGCGCGAGGCGGCGGAAAGCCTGGGAGCAAGCCGCCGACAATACTGGCAGATGGTAGGCCTGCCAGTTCTGTCGCCCACGATCCTGGGCTGCTTCCTGCTTCTCTTCGCAAATGCCTTCGGCACGCTGGCAACCGTCTATGCGCTGATGGGGTCGGGTTTCGACGTGGTGCCGGTCGTGCTGTTCCAGCAGATCCGTGGCAACGTCCTTTACAACCCGAACCTCGGGTATGCGCTGGCCCTGGGGATGGTGGTCATCATGGGCGTGTCGAACACGCTTTACCTCATCCTGCGCAACCGGGCCGAGCGGTGGCAGAAATGAAGAAGCCGGTGCCCTATGCCGCCATTGCGATCGCGCTGATCGGGGCGTCCTACTTCGTGGTGCCATTGCTGGCCACCTTCTACTTTTCACTGAAGATGACGCGCGGCGAGCTTGGTTTTGCCGCCTATGCCTCGGTCTTTCGCAGTGCGGATTTCGCCGCGACGATCGTCTATTCTACGATCGCTTCGCTGGCCGCGATCGCGATTGGCACCCTTGTCATCGTGCCGACTGCCTACTGGGTCCGGCTGAAGGTCCCGCGATTGCGGCCGCTGATGGAGTTCATCAGCCTTCTGCCGCTGATCGTGCCGCCGGTGGTGCTGGTCTTCGGTTACATACGAATGTTCGGGTCCTCGTCCGTCCTGCCGTTGACGGCCAGCACTTTCGGAACCGATATCCTCTTGGTGCTGGGCTATGTCGTGCTGTCGATGCCCTACATGTACCGCGCCATCGACAACGGTCTGTCGGTGATCGACATTGCGACCCTGACCGAGGCTGCCGAAAGCTTGGGCGCGTCGCGATTTAGAACAATCGTGCTGGTGATCTTCCCGAATGTCCGTGCCGCAATCATTTCGGGCGCGTTCCTGACCTTCTCGATCTCGCTTGGAGAATTCGTTCTGGCGAGCCTTCTGAACCGTCCGGCCTTCGGGCCCTACCTGGTGCAGCTTGGCCAGGACCGAGCCTATGAACCGGCCGCGCTTGCCATCATGTCCTTCGCCTTCACATGGGGCTGCATGGCGCTGATGCAGCTTTTTGCCATCAGGAAACCGGGGCAGCGCTGGTTCTCGCGCAGCACCCCCCGGACTGCTACAGGGTCCTCCGCATGAGTTTTCTGACAATCAGCAATGCTGGAAAGGTCTTTGGTGCCACAACGGTGGTCAAGGGCTTCGATCTTTCCGTGCAGAAGGGAGAGTTCGTCTCCTTCCTCGGCCCGTCGGGCTGCGGCAAGACCACTGTTCTGCGGATGATTGCCGGCTTCGAGCGGCCGACCACCGGCTCGATCAGGATCGACGGGCGCGACATCACCGACCTTGCCGCGAACAAGCGGCGCATCGGCATGGTGTTCCAGGCCTACGCGCTGTTTCCCAACCTGAACGTCGCGGGCAACATCGCCTTCGGGTTGAGAATCGCCGGGCAGGCCGCCTCCGAAATCGATGCCCGCGTGGACGACATGCTGCGCATGATCGGGCTGGCACATCTGGGCAAGCGCTATCCCTACGAGCTGTCAGGCGGCCAGCAGCAGCGCGTGGCGTTGGCCCGCGCCCTGGCACCCCGGCCGCAGGTCCTGCTTCTTGACGAACCCCTGTCTGCGCTGGATGCGAAAATCCGTGTTTCCTTGCGCGAAGAGATCCGCGCGATCCAGCGCCAGCTTGGCATCACCACCGTCTTCGTGACGCATGACCAGGAAGAGGCCATGTCCATTTCCGATCGGATCGTGGTGATGAACGGGGGCCGCGCCGAGCAGATCGGTACGCCCTTCGAGATCTACAACCGACCGGCCACCCGCTTTGTCGCGGGTTTCGTCGGCACCATGAACATCCTGCGCGCCCGCCTGGACCGGGGCCAGCCGCAAACCATCACGGTGGCAGGGCAGAAGCTGCGTCTTGCCGCTCCACCGGTCACGCAGGACGCGCAAGGCAATCTGTCGCTGGCGCTTCGCCCAGAGGCCCTGTCCCTTACCCGCGCCGAGGGCCATGACAGCACGTTCACAGGACAGGTGCAAAGCGTCAACTTCATGGGCTCGGTCGTGCGCATCAGGATGCAGGTAAATGACGAGCTTATATCGTTCGACATGTTCAACAGCCCGAATATGGTGCCGCCTGTGATCGGGCAAACCGCTCTTGCCCATTTTGCGAGCCGCGACCTTTTCGAACTTGCGGCTTGAGCTTGCAGGGCACCGACCTCTTCCTGTCCGGCAAGCGGACTCGCCTGAAGTGGCACCGCCTGCGCCGGTCGATGGCCGATTACGAATTCTCGGCCGAAGTGATGGCAGAAGGGTTCCGCATCGGCGCGTCGATGGAGCTAGACCTGCAGGTCCGCGCCGATGGCGGTTTCGTGGTAATGCATGACCAAACGCTGGATCGCGAGACAACGGGGACGGGCCGCGTGGCGGATATGGATGGGGCCGCCTTGTCGGCGATCCCCTACCGCCAGCAACCCCGCCCGCTGATCCTGAGCGAGGAACTGGCGGACCTCTTGCCCGAGGCACATCCCGAGGCGCTGCTGCAGTTCGACATGAAGAACGATCTTGCCCAGATCGGGCCGCGCGGGGTGGCGCATCTGGTAGACCATTTCGCGGACCATTCTGGCGCGATCATCTTCAGCGGCGCCTGCCTGTCCCTGATCCGGGCGCTGGCGCAGGCCATGCCGGACGTGCTGCGCGGGATTGACCCAACCGACCGGCTTCTGGACCTGTGGCGGCAGGAAGGCCCTCGCGCGGTCGAGGCGGCGCTTTTGACGGAACTGCGGGGCGGGACCGACCCGGACATGGTCTATCTGCAATGGGAAATGGTCGTGGCACTGGCCGCCGAGGGGCTGAACCTCGTCGCGCTGTCGCAGGCGGAAGGTGTAAGGGTGGACGCCTGGACGCACTGCCTGTCCGTCCCGGCCCTGGGGTTTACGAAGGCGGAATGGCACAGCTTCCGGGCTTTGATGGCGCTTGGGCCCGACCAGATCACGACCGACGAGGCGATTGCGACCGAGGCCGCCTGGTGCGCACGGTTGGAGGATGGCGCTGGGCAGGACGGATGAAGCGCAGACAATGATGATGGACCGCATCACTCCGGCCCCCGTGCCTAGCGGCAGGAACTGCGATGGGGCCTTCACCCTGAAACAGCACGTCGCGTTGTTCGACCGTTTCCAGACCCTCCGCCGGACAGAGACAGGCGGCGCCGCGCCCGAACGGGGCCGGACGGACGGCAAGGCCCGGCTGGTGTTCTGGAACGTGGAGCGGTTGCGCCATCTGGACGACACTGCCACCAGTCTCGCCGACCTCTGGCCTGACGTGATGCTCTTGTCCCTGAGAGACCGGGGCATGGCGCGGTCGGGCAACCTGGACCGCGTTGCCGATTGGCCGACCGACTGGGGGAGGGCAACCTGCACCCGGTCGCGTTCGTCGAACTTGACCTTGCGATGAGCACAGACAGCGCACCCATGCGGGCGAGGTCAACGCGGACGGCATCCCCGGCGCGGCACTTGCTTCGGGACAGACCGGCACAAAGCGCCGACGACGCGCACATCGGTTGGCAGCCTGCGCCCCTCGGCCAAGATCAACTGGGTGTTGACGCGCGGTCGGAACGTCCATGAGGGGGCGACCATCCCCAAACTGCGCACGAATGGCGTATCCCTGAGCGACCGGCTTTGGGTGGTTGTCCCGGGTCGCTAGTCGATGAAGATCGGGTTGGTGACCGCGTGGAGCTGTCCCGTGCTGTCGCGCAGTTCGGCCATCACGAAACCCGCGCCGCCGGAAAGCGAGGCCACACCCATGCCCAGAGCCGGAACATCTGCCTGGCTTCGCAGGCCTGTCCGGTCATGGAAGATCAGCACCAGCGGCTCTGCTTCCGTCTGCCATTCGGCATGGAAGGTCGCCTTGGAGTCGACCGCGTCGCCCATCGGGACAGTGCGCCCGCCAGCTGTTGCGGTCAGGACAAGCCGCGGCCCGCTGGACAGGTAGTTGCGCCCGGCGTGGACGGCGGACAGGATGGCGGCCTCGGTCAACTCTGCGGCTTCAACGGTATTGAATCCGATTGGGCCGCTGCCACCTTCCGGTCCGTGAATGTCACTGCCGGCGGTGGCCAGAAGACGGTGCCCTTCGGTTAGCCATTGGCGGTAGAGCGTCAGCCCGTCCTCGTTGTAATCCGACCACGGCCCGCCATTCCAGATTTCCACCTGGCGCGCCGGGCCAGGGCGCATGTCGGCAAACTCCCACCGGCAGCCGGTGCAGGCCGGATCCCCGGGAGACATCGGATGCGCGATGACGAAAAGGCAGCCCGCGTCCAGCACCGCGCGCGCCAGATCCGGCATGGTCTTCCCGGTGACGGCCCCGCTGCGCCATTCGTGCCAGGCAGACCCGCCGAGGGACAGGGCATGGCCGAAATGCGTCGTCAACTCGACCCCGCCTATCGTCAGCAGCGCATCATCCGCAAGCGAGTGGAGTTCGGCATGGCCGGAAGGTGTGTTGTGATCCGTGAGGGTCACGAAATCGAGCCCCCGGCGCCGGGCCCAGGCCACCAGGTCCGGAATGTCCCAGGAGGCGTCCGAATGCAGCGAATGGGCGTGCAGGTCGCCCCGATACCAGCCGGGACCCCGTGGTGCAGGAAGAATCCGGGCGAGATGGGGCCGGGCCGGGACCGGGGCGCTGTCACAGGTGATCTCCATCGCGTAGTGAACGGGATCGGGTCCGAGGAGGCGGAAGCAATCCAGCCAGACCGTCCAGCGTCCGGGCATGATCGGTCCGGACAGATAACCGGGCGACGCGGTCGTGGCGGTCAGCTCGAAAGTCATGTCATCATTGTTGTGCCGAGCGCCACACGGACCATCTGGCCCAAACAGGCTGAGCGAGATCAGGTTGTCGAACATCGCCCCGGTGGCCCGGATCGGAGAAGCGGTGAAGCGCCCTCGCAGCCGCGTTGTGCCCGTCGGCACGTCGAAGGCCAACGGCACATGGCCCTTGTGGTCGACTTCGGTCAGGGTTCCGGTCAGGGTGATCATCCGAGGGCCTCTTGTCTTCCGTTCGATGGCACGGGGATGTCCACCGTGCCCAGCAAGGTTTCGTTCCGGTAGAAATGCAGCCGCTGCGGCATCAGGCGGACGTCGTCGCCTATGCCCGGTGCCTGTGTCCGCAGGCAGGTCCAGGTCAGAAGATCGCCAGCCGCGGTGATGAGGTCGACCCGCATCACCGGACCCAGATCGACAACCCGCACAACCCGGGCCGGAGCTCCACGCCGGTCAAGCTGCATGTCTTCGGGACGGTTCAGCACGGCGACCTCGCCATCCGCATAGGGCGCGGCAAGGGACAGTCCGAACCAGTCTGCACGTCCCATGGCGATCTGCGTTGTGCAGGTATTCATGCTGCCGATGAACTGCGCGACGCCCAGGGTCCGGGGACACAGGTAAAGCTCGCCCGGGGCGCCGACCTGTTCCACCCGACCCGCCCGCATGATGACGATCCGGTCTGCCAGCTCCATCGCCTCTTCCTGGTCGTGGGTCACGAAGATCGTGGTCAGCTTCAGGCGGCGTTGCAGGGATTTCAGCTCCTCGCGCAGGTTCTTGCGCAGATGGGCGTCAAGTGCCGAAAACGGCTCGTCCATCAGAAGAACCTTCGGCTCCACCACCAGGCATCGCGCCAGGGCTACCCGTTGCGCCTGACCGCCCGAAAGCTCGGACGGCAGTCGCGCTGCAAACCCGCCAAGACCCACCAGGTCCAGCACGGCGGCGGTCTTGGCGGCGATCTCGGCTTTGGGCAACCCGCGCACCCTGAGGCCGAAACCCACATTCTGGGCCACGGTCATATGGTTCCAGAGCGCATGGCTTTGGAACACCATCGCCGTCGGGCGGCGGTTGGCCTGCATTGCGGTCACATCCACACCGTCGATGCGGATCGCGCCCTGGTCTGCCGTGGTCAGCCCCGAGATAACCCGCAAGAGCGTGGACTTGCCGCACCCCGACGGTCCAAGCAGGCAGATCATCTCACCCAGACCTACCGTGAAGCTGGCCTCGCGCACTGCGGGCACGCCGTCAAAGGATTTGCCGATGGCATCGATGTCCAACACGTCAGGCTCCGAACCCCTGGGCTATGCCCTTTGATGTCATGAAGCGGCGGGTCAGCAGCATCAGAATGAAGCACGGGATCCAGATCATCACGCACACCACCGCCGCTTCCTGAACAATCACCTGCGCCGACAAGCTGAGCAGCATCAAGGGCATCGTCGTCACCTCGGGCGCGCCAATCAGCAGGGCGGAATCAACTTCAAAGAGGATCGACACGAAGGCAAGGATGTAGCTTGCCGCCAACGCAGGCAGGGCTTGTGGCAAGGTGATCGACCAGAAGACGCGAAGCCGGGACGCGCCAAGGTCGAAGGCCGCGTCTTCCAGTGCGCGGGGAATGCCGCGAAAGGCTGCCGTGGGAATCCAAATCATGTAGAGGACAGCCGACAGCATCTGAACCAAAACGACGCCCCAGAAAGTCCCGACCAGACCCAGCTGCAGAAAGATCACCGCAATCGATACGAAGAGCGCGAACTTCGGCACGGCCTGCGCAGCGATGAAGGAAAAGAGCAGAAGCTGCCGCCCTGGAAAACTCAGTCTTGCAAAGGCATAGGCCGCGGGCCAGCAGATCACGGCAGCAAGGGTCGTGGCGATGCTGGTCAGCTCTAGCGAGGTCACGATGGGCCCGATGGTAGTGGGTCGGCCCAGGATCACCTCCCAGTATTTGAGGCCCCATTCGGTGGGCAGAAGATGCGGATAGCGCCACTTTTCGGCGAAAGCCCAGAGGATCACCGACAGGATCGGCCCCACCATCGCCAGCGCCATGGCCAGGAGGATGGCAATACCACCGTAGGGAGGCCTGCGGGTCATTCGTTGTCTGCCCGGGCGCGCAGCATCGTCGCGATGTAAAATGCCCCCACCGCAGAGGCGATGGCCATCAGGATCACTGCCTGCACCTCGGCCTCGTCGGGGCGCCGCAGGTTGCCGAGCGTGCGCTGCATGAAGACGCCCATCATCTCGGGCGCGGGCGGCCCTAACATATAGGGAACGGTGTAGGATCCGATGACACCCAGGAAGATCAGAGCGAAGGCGATCAGCAGTGACCGCTTCAGCTGCGGCAGCAAGATCTCCCGCAAGATGCGCACAGGCCCGGCGCCAAGGTCCCGCGCCGCCTCGACCGCGCTGTCCGAGACCTGGGTCAACCCGGCCCCGATGACCAATACCGGCAGGGGCAGGTTCTCCCACACGAAGGCAAGATAGGGACCGACGGGCGTCAGGTAGGGCGTGCGGAAATGCGTGAAGCCGACCTGTTCAAGCATTAGCTGAAACAGCCCGTTCGGCCCCAAGAACCGCACGAGCGCATAAGAGATGATGATGGCCGGCACAAACAGCGGGAAGAGCGACAGGGCATGGATCAACGTCGCGATCCGGCCCGGCGAAAAACGCAGGTAGAGCGCGATGCCAAGCGAGATCGCCAGGGCCGTAGCGCAACTCGCCAGCGTCATGACCAGAGTGTAGCGAAGGTTCGCCATCGAATAGGCATCGGAGAAGAAGGCCAGGTAGCGATCGATCCCCGCGACCGTTCCATCGGGGGTTGGCACTTGAAAAGTGGTGAAGACCACCCTCAGCGTCGGCAAAATCACAAGTGCCACCAGAATCAGGACGGGGAGCGCGACCAGCGCCAGCCCTGCCAGACTCTGGCGATGTTTGAAGACCCGCCCGGGCGCTGACCGCCCGGACGTCTGATCGATGGCAGTCATCAGTCGCGAACGATGTTCGTCGCCACGTTCTTGTACCAGCCATCATTCTTGGCGGTCTGCCAATCGCCCGACGGAAAGGTCGGGATCGAAACCGGGATCACGTCGATGTACTCGGCCTTCAGTTCCGGCGGCAGATGGTCCCAAGAGATGCCGGGGAAGCCACCAATCTCGCGCACGCAAGAGGTCTGGGTTTCCGGGCTGAGCATGAAGTTCGCCAGCTTGAGCGCGCCGTCGAGGTCGGTCGCGTTCGCCGGCACCGCCGAATAGGCAAAGCCGCCGCAAAGTGCGAGGTCCTGAAGCTGGGCAACCTTGATCGTCTCGGGCAGGACGCCCTGGTTGATCGCCTGCAATGCCTGATCCGACCAGGCCGGGATCATGTCCACGGCGCCCTGCGCAAGCAGTTGCAGCGCAGGTGTGTTGCCTGCCGGATAAGTGCCCTCGCCGAAGGTGTGGGGATGAAGGTCCTTCAGGATCGCCCAGCCCTTCTGGAGCATCTCTTCGGCCTTGGCGAGCTCAAAATTCTCCCTGGTAAAGGCTGCTGGATCTTGGCCGTTGGCCTCGTGCAGTGCGCGGATCACGAAGTTCGACCCCGAGCCGCCCTTGTCGGGACGGCCATAGGTAAAGCGGCCGGGGTTGGCCTTCGCCCAGGCAACGATGTCCGCAAAGGTCTTGGGGGCCGCCGTCTTCGCGCTGTCATAGGCGATCAGCACCTGGCTGCCGCGATAGGGCAGACGGATGGGCTCTTCCGGCGCGGCGGGGTTGATCATCGCCAGGTTCGGCACGTTCTCGGTGGTCATTGGCAGCCAGAGGCCCGCCTCGACCGAGCCCGCGACAGAGGCCGGCTCGATCTCTTCGAAATAGTCCACCTGCGGGTCCGACTTGGTTTGCAGCGCAGCCAGTGCACGCGCCGCGATCGTGCCATTGCCGTCGCCAACACCGCGCGTGATCGTCACGTTGAACGGGTGGTCGGGTTGAGCGGCTTCGAAAGCCGGTTTCAGGACGTCGTTCCACCAGTTTGAAATGTTCGTGTCTCCATCGATGAAGACCTGCAGAACCTTGCGGTCCTGCCCGAAGGATCGACTGGCGAAGACCATCGGTGCACTGGCAGTGGCGATCAGGAAGTTGCGGCGGCTGAGCATGGGAGTCATCCTTTGACGAAGCAGCGCCGCGAGCTTTCATTCTTTGGATTACATTGCAGTGAAGCTTGGGTGAACATGAGGTGACGCCCCAAGTAGCATCCACATTCTGAAAGAAGGCGCACGTCACGGACAGTCGATCCGACCGCTCGCCTCCCTACTCTACCAGGTGTCAAGTTTAGCTGATCAGTGAGGCGATTCCGACCAAGTTTGTCCGCGGCACTCTGCAAGCCGGTCCCGCGCTTGCCCAGCTTTCGGTCGACACGCGTGGGTCTGGTGACGAACGGCGAGTTGGGTGGTAATACGCTGATTTCGGTGCGGCTACCCAATATCATCTGGGGTCTAATGTTCGGAAGACGATGTTGCCCGCAATGGGGCACCGAAGTCGATGAATGACCTGAAGGACAATGCGATCGTGGCCTGGAGTGGTCTGGTCGCCACGCTGCATTTCTCGCGCGCCTTCATGAGCTTTGTGCCCGACGCGCAGGTGGCAACGACATCCAATTCGACCCCGAAAGTGGCAGGTGCAGTGCGGGTGGGCCTGTGCGTCGGGCTGTTGCCGCTGCTGGTCGGGCGCGCGACACCTGGCCTTGAGCTGTGCGTTCCGCCACCTGTCGAAACCGACGGCCAATGGTGGCTTGTAGCCCCGCCAGACGGCTATCAGCAGCCCCGCGTGTGCAGCTTCATGGCCTTTGCGGCAGGGCAGATCCGAAAGGACAAATCCGGCGGGCTGCGAATTCAGGTCGTGTGATGGCGTAGATCAAGGACATGCCTGCGTTTGGCCTTGGCGATCAATCAGACGGCTTGCGCACCTTTCCAGTCAACCGGAAGCCGATGGGCGTCAGAAACGGTCCAACCAGAGTCCCCAGCGCCTCGCCACCCACCCCTTGATAGCCCCTGCTCATTCCATTCCAGCGGAGAATTCTCCACTGTTCCGTGGCATCGGGATCAGGCACGAGACGCCAAGGTCGTGGTGGAACAGGTTAGGTCCGATGCTTGCCGTCAGGCAGGGGGAATCGAGACTGGTTCGCAGTCGTCTGACCGCACCCAAATGATCCATTGCTTGTAACGGCCGCATCGCGTTCGGCGAATAGATGGAACTGGTTTGTCTACCTTTCACTTCCCGGAGAAAACGATTGCTTCTGAAAGTCGTCTGCACCGTTGCCTGCCTGGCAGCTTCTTCTGGCATCGGCCACGCAGAGGGCACTGCAAGGGGCGCGCCAGATATCCTGATCCTTGGGGATTCGCAGCTGACCTTTGGCGCGGGAGAGGCTTTTCTTGACGTGCTGGCTGGTATGGCGGGAACCTGTGGTCTGGACGCAGGCGCAAAGACTGGAGTCATCGGGGTAAGGTCCAGCGCGATCACAAGTTGGACCGGGGCGTCGAAGTCGGCCAAGGGGGCCATCTGCAATGTCGACCCGAAATGGAATGTGAATGCAGGGGCCTATGGCACGCTGGGGCAAGGCGAAAACCCCTATATCCAGATCGGACGGGGAGAGCAGTTCCAGTTCTGCCGTCAGGGGGTTTCACCGCTGGAGGCCGTATTCGCGGATGGCTACTATGCGCCCGATCTGGTGATCTTCTTCATGATGGGCAACGCCACCGAACGTTGGGCAGGTGACCCCGGCGCCGCACTGCAGGACGTGCGCGCGCTTTTGGCCGACCTGCCGCGGGACCAGCCCTGCATCTTCATGACCTCGGCACCGCCCTACAAGGAAAAGGCCGTGCGCGAACGGCAACGGGCACAGGACAACATCGAGGCGGCCTTTGCCAAGGCGGGCAGGCAATGCTCGTTTGTCGCCGGGATCACGCCCGCGACGATTGCCGAAAATCAAGGCAATGCCGCCAACTTCCGGCGCAGTGGGTCGGGCAAGGTCAAGGACCCCTATCACCCGACCGAGGCCGGGGCGCGGCGGTTCCTGAAGCTGCAGCGCGGGGCCTTGTGCAAGGCCATCAGTCAGCAGTTGGGCGGATGATAAGCGGCGTGTGTCCGTGTCATCACGACAGCGCGAGGCGTTGAAAGATGTGTAAGGTGCGCGGGTCCCGACGCGAATGGGAAGCACGCAACAGGAAAGGACTTCCCGATGTTCAAGATGACCGCCCTCGCCATTGCCCTTACGACTGCCATGATCGGCAGTGCCTTCGCCGGCGACCAGTATGTCGACAAGACCGGCTTTGCCGTGTCCGGCTATGACGTCGTGTCCTACTTTGACTTGCCGCAGTCCAAGGTTGGCCAGGCACAGCCGTCGCCGCTGCCCGGTCAGGCCGCGATCACCGCCGAGTTCAACGGTGCGACCTTCGCCTTCGCGACCGAGGCGAACCGGGACCGCTTCCTTGCCAACCCGGCGGCGTTTGTCCCCCAGTATGACGGTCACTGCGCCTATGGTGTGGCCAAGGGCGGCAAGGTGCCCGGCAACCCGACGCTGTGGCGCATCGTCGACGGCAAGCTTTACCTCAACATCACCAAGAACGTCGTCGGCTTCTGGGAAGAGGACATCCCGGGCAACCTGAAGAAGTCCGAAAAGAATTGGGATGGGCTGGAGCCGCAGGCGGCTTCGGGTGACAAGATCCCGAACTTCAAGTCCGCTGCGCCTGTGACGAACTGATCCTTGAACGATCCTGACAATCAACCCGAACCGAAAGCGCAGGCCCTCGCGGGCCTGCGTGTGCTTGACCTGTCCCGCATTCTGGCGGGCCCGACGGCCACACAGCTGTTGGCTGACCTTGGCGCCGAGATCATCAAGATCGAACGGCCCGGGACGGGGGACGATACTCGGGGCTGGGGTCCCCCGTTCGTGCTGGACGCCAAAGGCAGCGAGACGCGGGACAGCGCCTATTTCCTTGCTGCAAACCGGGGCAAGCATTCCGTCGCGGTGAACATCGCCGATCCGCGCGGGCAGGTCATCGTGCAGTCGCTGGCGACGAAGGCGGATGTCGTCGTAGAGAACTTCAAGCCAGGCGATCTGCAGCGGTACGGGCTGGACTACGAAAGCCTGCGGGCGGTCAACCCCGGGCTGATCTACTGCTCGATCACCGGCTTCGGCCAGACCGGGCCCAACGCCCACCGCGCAGGGTATGATTTCCTCGTGCAAGGCGAAGGCGGTTTGATGAGCCTGACGGGCGAGGCCGAGGGTCCGCCGATGAAGGCCGGTGTCGGGATCGCCGATGTGCTGACCGGCATGTATGCCACCGTCGGGATTCTGGCGGCAGTCGAGGCGCGGCACCGGACGGGTCTGGGGCAGCACATCGACCTTGCGCTGATGGATGCGCAGGTCGCGATGCTGATCAATCAGGGCGTGGGCTATCTGACGGATGGTCAAGTTCCGCCCCGGCGTGGCAACGACCATCCAACGATCGTGCCCTATGGCACGTTTCCGGCCAGTGATGGCAGTTTCATCCTGGCTGTGGGCAATGACGCCCAGTTTGCGCGGTTCGCCGCATTGGCCGGTGCGCCGGGGCTGGCGGGCGACCCTCGCTTTGCCACCAACGCCGCCCGTGTCCGCAACCGGGCGGTGCTTGTGCCCCTGTTGTCGGCGCTGACGGCAGGCCGGACAGCGGCCGATTGGCTTGAGTTGTGCGCTGCCGAGACGATTCCGGCTGGGCCGGTCAACGATCTGGCCCAAGTCTTCGCCAGCCCACAGGTCGCAGCGCGGGGCATGCGGGTGCGGATGGATCATGTGGCGGCAGGCTGCGGGCATGTCGATCTGATCGGCAACCCGTTGCACCTGTCGCAAACCCCTGTCAGCTATGCCAAGGCCCCGCCGGTGCTGGGCGAGGACACGATGGCTGTGCTTGCCCGCGTGCTTGGACTGGACGCAAAAGCGTTGCAGGACCTTGCCACTGCAGGCGTGATCGAAGGGAAGTCGGACGCATGACGACGGGTGCAGACATCATCGGGCGGGCACTGGCCCGGGCGGGCGCGACCCACGCCTTCGGCATTCCGGGCGGTGAGGTGCTGGCGCTGATGCAGGGTCTTGATGCCGCCGGTTTGCGGTTCCTTCTGGTCAAGCACGAGAACGCGGGCGGGTTCATGGCCGAGGGGCTCTGGCACACGACCGGCGCGCTGCCGGTGCTGGTGGCGACGCTTGGGCCGGGGGTTGCGAATGCGGTGAACGTGGTCGCGAACGCCATGCAGGACCGTGTGCCGCTGATCTTCCTGACCGGCTGCGTCGATGCGGCCGAGGCCGAGACGTATACTCATCAGGTTTTCGACCATCAGGCGATGCTGCGCCCTGTGGTCAAGGGCAGCTTCCGGCTTGCCGAGGGTGCGGTGGGGGCCGGCATGGCCAAGGCGATTGCGCTGGCAACCGGCGGGCAGCCGGGGCCGGTGCATGTCGACGTGCCGATAGGGGTGGCCGAGGGGCTTTCAAACGAAAGCGACACCCCCTTCACACCGCCATCGCGGCCGGGCTTGCCCCCTTCGGTCGACCTCTCAGCCGCCTTGGCGGCCCTGACGGCAGCAAGGCGCCCGCTGGCGATAGCGGGGGTCGATGCGGTGAATGAAGGTGCCGGCGACTTGATCGCCCAGTTCTGCCGTGACCACGCCATCCCACTGATCACCACCTACAAGGGCAAGGGTCTGATGGACGAGGGTGATCCGCTTTGCCTGGGCGGGGCAGGGCTGTCGCCCAAGGCCGACCGCACCCTGATGCCCTTGATGGCCAAGGCCGACTGCATCCTGCTTCTGGGCTATGACCCCATCGAGATGCGGATCGGCTGGCGGAACCCATGGACGCCTGCCCAGAAGGTGATCGAGATCTGTTCCATCCGCCGCGACCACGGGATGCACCGGGCCGACATTGCGCTGATGGGCAACTTGGCCGAGACCTTGCCCGCCCTTTCCCACACCGCGCCGGAACGCTGGCCCGACAAGGCCCCTGCCGACGCCCGCGCTGAACTCAAGCAAGCCTTCGCCGCACCAGACCATTGGGCCCCGCATCAGGTCTTTGCCACCCTCCGCCAGGTCATGCCACCCGAGACCCTGATCACCGCCGACAGCGGCGCGCACCGGATTTTGGTCAGCCAGATGTGGGACTGCCCGGCGCCGCGGCTGATGCTGCAATCCTCGGGCCTTTGCACCATGGCTTGCGCCGTGCCCCTTGCGGCAGGCGCAAAGCTTGGCCGCCCCGAAGCCCCGGCTCTGGCCTTTGTCGGCGACGCGGGGCTGGAAATGGGGGCGGGAGAGTTGGCGACGCTGACCGCACACGACCTTCCCATCGTGATCTGCGTCCTTGTGGACGACAGCCTCTCGCTGATCGAGTTGAAGCAGCGCGGTACTCAGCGCCCCAATCTGGGGGTGGACTTTGGCGGCCCGGGGAAGGGGACCGACTTCGCAGCACTTGCCCGCGCCTTCGGCGGCCACGGTGTCGAGGTGGCGAACCCCGAAACGCTCGCCCGCGAAGCGGCCGAGGCCTT
>JBGSVS010000044.1:0-1725 GCA_041752895.1 Tabrizicola sp. | reverse complement strand
GCGCGCGTATGGGCCTGTTGGCCGCCACCGATGCGGCAGAGCCGCGCTCGCTTGCGTCGGGTGCCGAAATCCTTGCCCAACGCGCCGATATCACCGACCGCAACGGCCGGGTGCTGGCCACCAACATGACGACGCATGCGCTTTATGCGCACCCGAAGGTCATGGTTGACCCGAAGGGCACGGCGCGGAAGCTGGCAGAGATTTTCCCCGAGCTTGACGCCAAGGCGCTGGAGCGGCGCTTTACCGACGGGCGCAGCTTTGTCTGGGTGCGCAAGGTCCTTAGCCCCGAACAGATGCAGCTGGTCCACGAGATCGGCGATCCGGGCCTGTTGTTTGGCCCGCGCGAGATGCGGCTTTACCCGAACGGGACGCTTGCAGCGCATGTGCTGGGCGGGACCTCGTTCGGGGCCGAGGGCGTGCATTCGGCGGAAGTGATCGGGACGGCGGGGATCGAAAAGGCGCTGGATGTGCGGCTGCGTGATCCGGCGCAGGGGGCGAAACCGCTGACGCTGTCCATCGACCTGACGCTGCAATCGACCATCGAAGAGGTGCTTGCCGCCGGGATGGGGATGCTGAACGCCAAGGGTGCCGCAGCGATCCTGATGGATGCACGGACGGGGGAAATCCTGGCACTGGCCTCGCTGCCGACCTTTGATCCGAACGACCGGCCCAATCCCATTGTCGACAAGGATGCCGAACCCGGCGACAGCCCGCTTTTCAACCGGGCGGTGCAGGGGGTTTATGAGCTGGGGTCGACCTTCAAGATATTTGCGGCGGCGCAGTCGCTGGAACTTGGCCTGGTCAATCCCGACACTCTGGTTGATGCGAATGCTCCGATGATCTGGGGCAAGCACAAGATCAAGGAGTTCGAGGGCAAGAACTATGGCCCGCTGCTGTCGGTCAGTGATGTCATTACCAAGTCGTCGAACGTCGGCACGGCGCATATTGCGCTGATGATCGGGCCCCTGCGGCAGCAGGCGTTCCTGAAGTCGCTGGGGTTCTTTGACGCGACTCCGGTCGAACTGGTCGAGGCCCCGGGTGCAAAGCCGTTGATCCCGAAGAAATGGCCCGAGATCGTGACGATCACCACCTCTTACGGCCACGGCATGTCGGCCAGCCCGCTGCATCTGGCGGCGGCCTATGCGGCGATTGCCAACGGCGGCGTCGCGATCAAGCCGACGCTTCTGAAGCGCGAAGGCCCGACGACGGGCGTCCGGGTGATGAGCGAGAAGACCGCGATGCAGGCGGTGGCCATGCTGCGGCGCGTGGTCACGGAAGGGACGGCCAGCTTGGGCGAAGTGCCGGGCTATGAGGTTGCGGGCAAGACCGGGACGGCGGACAAGCCGAAGAAGTCGGGCGGATACTACGACGACAAGGTGGTCAACACCTTCGCCTCGATGTTCCCGGCGTCGAACCCGCAATACGTGTTGATCGTGACGCTGGACGAACCTGTGGACACCACCCTGTCCGAGACCCGGCGCACGGCCGGCTGGACGGCGGTTCCGGTCGCGGCCGAGATCATCCGGCGGGTGGCCCCGCTGATGGGTCTGCGTCCCAAGCTTGAACCCCTGGCCCCGGATGCGGTAACTGCCGCCAGCAACTGAAGGGGACCAGTTATGACAGCGCGCGCGATACGGGTATCGGACCTTGGGCTGACGGCCCGGGCCGGGCGCGATCCGGCGCTGTCGGGGCTGACGGTGGACAGCCGGGCCGTGCGCGCGGGGA
>JBGSVS010000043.1:0-1843 GCA_041752895.1 Tabrizicola sp. | reverse complement strand
CCGACGCGGCACCCGGTGTAGGCCACCACCGCCTCGGGCAGGGCCGCGCCGGTGAAGGCGTGCTCCAGTGCCAGGCACGCGCCCTGGCTGAAGCCGGCAAGAACAAGTGGCGTCCCCGGTGCCTTGGCGCGCAGGTCGGTGATGCCTGCGGCAAGGCCTTGCAGAGAAGCCGAAAGATCTCCCCGCGTCACATCCGTCAAAGGGTCGATGGCGCGGGCGGTGTACCAGCTTTTGTCCCCGGCCCTTGGCAGGGCGAAGGCGACGTCAGCGGCGGACAGGCGACGGATCACCGCCGCCTCCATCTCTTCGGGCGATTGGCCGCGACCGTGGACGAAGACGCACAGCACCTTCGCCTTGGCCGGATCAGCGCCCAAAGACAGAATGTCCGCGACCCCCGGCATCAGAAGCTGGCCGCTTCCAGCCCGGCTTCCATCTCGGCCTGACGGTCGGCAAACCAGGGCGGGAAGACCAGCGACTTGCCGATGGCGTCGGCGGGTTCGTCCTTGGCCCAGCCCTCGGGAACCGTCCAAGCCAGTTCGAACATCGCGCCACCGGGCGACCGCATGTACATCGACTTGAAGTACATCCGGTCCTTCTGTTCGCTGACGTCGGTGTAGCCCATCCCTTCCAGCCGGGCCTTCAGCGCGATCTGGTTGTCCTCATTCCCGGTGTTGAAGGCGAGGTGATGCACAGTGCCCCCCGCCAGCGTCCAGGTGCCTTGCGGGCTGTCGCGGTCGGTAATCAGCTCGATCACGGACCGCAGCCCGTCGTTCTGCGGCACGATCCACATGCTGCCGTTCGGGTCGGTCCCCTCACGCCGGAACTGCATGCCGATATCCAGGAACTCCTCCATCGTGCCAGCATCCATGACCGCGACCGCGCCGCCGTAGATGCCCTTGATCGCGACCTGCGCCGTGGTGCCCTGCGCCTCGTTCACGATGGGCTTGCGGGGATCGTCGGGGTTTTCCACCAGCTCATGCGGGATGCCGCAGGGATGGGCGAACATCACGCGTGTCAGGCCGAAGCGTTCACCCTTGGTCGCCGGGATGCCGTGCGTGTTCAGCCGGTCGACCCAGTAATCCGCCGCCCCGACCGGGATTGCCTGCATGATCGTCCGGGTCTGGTTCGTCCCACGCCGCCCGAAGATGCCGGGCTTCTTGAACGGGAAGGTGGTGATGATGGTCGAGGCATCGCCGTGCCTGGACCCGTAATACAGGTGATAGACCGGCAGCACGCCGTCGAACAGCACCGTGCGTTTGACCGAGTAAAGCCCCAGCGCCTTGGTGTAAAAGTCGTAGTCCTCCTGCACGCCATGCGTGCTCATCGTCAGGTGGTGATAGCCGGAGACGAGGGCCATGTGGTCATCCTTCCTGTTCATTGCGTTGCGGGATGTCGTCGCGGTCCAGGACCAAAGCGACCGAGAGCGAGACCCCGGACTTTTCGGGACGGAAGTCGCCGATCAGGCCGGGCTTGACGGCGAACAGCGCGTCGCGGCCGATGGCCGGATCGCTGCCGTCGAAGATCGAAGTCACCAGCCGCCGGTAGCCCGGCGCGGTGACCGCAAAGTGGATATGAGCGGGCCGGTCAAGCGACAGGCCGATCCGGCGGGCAAGCTGGCCCACGGGGCCGTCGTCGGGCAGGGCATACCCGGCGGGCCGGATGCTGCGGAAATGGAACTGCCCCTGCGCATCGGTGACAAAACGGCCGCGCAGGTTGTGTTCGGGCTGGTTGTCGGGGTCCTGGTTTTCGTAGCGGCCCTTGGCATTGGCATGCCAGACCTCGACCTCGGCCCCGGCAAGCGGCTCACCCGCCGCGCCGGTCACGCTGCCGGTGACTGTCAGCG
>JBGSVS010000042.1:0-20844 GCA_041752895.1 Tabrizicola sp. | reverse complement strand
CGCGGATCGCCGGGCTGATCGGCGACCCGATGGCCAGCGCGCTGCGCGACCGGGCCGAGGCGATCCGGGTGGCCTTCCGCCATGAGTTCTTCTCGCCCTCGGGCCGGATCGCGCACAATGACCAGACCTCGTGGAGCCTGGCGTTCCTCTACGGTCTTGTGCCGCCCGAAACCTATGAGGCGGGGAAGGCCTATTTCCGCAAGGTGGTCGAGGACGCGGACGGGCTGATCGGCACCGGGTTCATCGGCACCCCGGCGATCCTGCCTGCGCTGACGATGCACGGGATGGCGGACCTGGCCGAGAAGATCTTCCTGAACCGCAAGGTGCCGGGGTGGCTGTATCAGGTGGACCGGGGTGCGACGTCGATTTGGGAGCGTTGGGATGCGCTGGGTGAGGACGGCACGATCTACGACCCGGACATGAACAGCTATAACCACTATGCCTACGGCGCGGTGTGTCAGTGGCTGTTCGAAGGCGTGGCCGGGGTCGCTCCTGTCGCTGAAAAGCCTGGGTTCGACGAGGTGACGCTGAACCCGCTGATCCTGCCAGCGCTGTCGCCGGTCGAGGCCTGGCACGACTGCCGCCACGGCCGGATCGAGGCCGGATGGGCTCTGGACGGCACGCGCGTGACCTATCGCGTGACGCTGCCCGAAGGCTGCACCGGGCGGCTGACGGCCAGCGACCAGCGCCAGAACGTCACGCTGGACGGCAAGACCGTGACAGTGCCGGAGGGCGGGCTGACCGTCCCTGCGGGCACGCACGAGATCACCTACGACCTGACTTGAACGACCAAACGGGAGGAAACCAGAAACATGAAGACCATCAGACACAGTGCCGCCCTTGCCGGGGCGATCATCCTTGCCGCAGGCCTGGCCAATGCGGAAACGGTGCTTTCGGTGACCATCGACGGCAACCAGGACACCATCAACATGATGGACGCCCTGACCGCCGCCTACACCGCCGCAAACCCGGACGTGACCTTCGAGGTCGAGAACCGCCCCGGTGGGGCCGACGGGGACAACCTGGTGAAGACGCGCCTGGCAACGGGCGAGGCCGGGGACATCCTGCAATACAACTCGGGCTCGTTGTTTCAGGCGCTGAACCCGGTCGAGCAGCTGACCGACCTTTCCGACATCCAGGCCAATGTGATCGACAGCTTCAAGCCGGTCGTCACCGCCACCGACGGCACGGTTCGCGGCGTGCCCTTCGGGTCGGCGATGGGCGGGGGCATCTACTACAACAAGCCGATCTATGCCGAGCTTGGCCTGAGCGTGCCAAAGACCTGGGCCGAGTTCATGGCCAACAATGAAAAGATCAAGGCGGCCGGCAAGGTTGCCGTGGCGCAGACCTACGGCGACACCTGGTCCAGCCAGCTGTTCGTTCTGGCCGACTTCTTCAACGTGCAGGCCGCCGAGCCGTCCTTTGCCGCCGACTACACCGCGAACAAGGCGAAGTACGCGACGTCTCCTGCCGCGATGGCGGGCTTCCAGTATCTGGAGGACACCTTCAAGGCGGGCTATCTGAACGAGGACTTCGGCGTCGCCAAGTTCGATGACGGGGTCCGCATGGTAGCGACGGGCGAGGCCGCGCACTATCCGATGCTGACCTTCGCTTTGGGCAACATCAAGCAGAACTTCCCGGACAACGTGAATGACGTGGGCTTCTTCGCCCAACCCGGGCCCGATGCCGCAAAGAACGGCCTCACGGTCTGGATGCCCTCGGCGCTGTATGTCCCGGCCGCGTCCGAGAACAAGGATGCGGCCAAGGCCTTCCTCGCCTTCGTCGCCTCGGTCGAGGGTTGCAACATCATGATCGAGGCCAATGGTGCCACTGGCCCGTTCCTGATCAGGGATTGCGCGCTGCCTGCCGACGTGCCGCCTTCGGTTGCCGACATGCTGCCCTACTTCCAGACCGAAGGCATGACCGCCCCGGCGCTGGAGTTCCTGTCCCCGATCAAGGGCCCGGCGCTGGAGCAGATCACAGTCGAGGTCGGCTCGGGCATCCGTCCGGCTGCAGAAGCCGCGGCGCTGTATGACCAGGATGTGGAAAAGCAGGCCAAGCAGTTGGGCCTGCCGAACTGGTAACCTCCCGACACCAGTTCCGCCCCTGCCCGTCCCAGCCGGGCGGGGGCTACTGATCCAGGACAAAAATGGCCACCCGACGCTCTCCCTATCCCTACTGGTTCGTGCTGCCCGCCGCGGTGGTCTTCGTCACCCTGTTCCTGGTGCCGACGGTCGCAGGCTTCTGGTTCAGCCTGACCCGCTGGGACCTGTTCGAGGCCGAGTTCATCGGGTGGGACAACTACCGCCAGTTCTTCAAGGAGCCGTTCCTGGTTCAGGGGCTGGTCAATACGCTGATCTACGCGGTCTTCACCTCGGGCGCGAAAAGCGTGCTGGGGCTGCTTCTTGCGGTCCTTCTGACCAGCGGCATCTGGTTTCAGGGGTTCTTACGGTCGGTGGTGTTCTTCCCGGTCCTTGTGTCGACCATCGGCGTCGGAATCGCCTTTGCGGCGCTGATGCATCCGACTAAGGGGGCGATCAACCTGGCGCTGTCCTGGGTCGGGATCGACGGGCCCGCCTGGCTGTCGGACCCGGCGCTGGCGCTGTATTCAGTGGCGCTGATCGACATCTGGAAAGGTGTGGGCCTTGCGACGCTGATCTATATCGCGGGCTTGGCGGCAATCTCACCCGAATACTATGAGGCCAGCCGCATCGACGGCGCGACAGGCTGGCAGCAGTTCTGGCGGGTGACCGTGCCCCTGGTGCGGCCTGCCACGGTGACAGTTGTCACTCTGTCTCTGATCGGGGGTCTGCGGAGCTTTGACATCATCTGGGCCACCACGCGCGGGGGGCCGGGGTTTGCGTCGGACGTCCTCGCATCGGTGATCTACAAGCAGTACCAGGCCGGGTTCTACGGGCTGTCCACGGCCGGGAACGTGATCCTGTTCCTTCTGATTGCCATCATCATCCTGCCGCTGACCTGGTGGTTCAACAAGCGCGAGGTGGACCTGTGAGCCTGCGTCGTGATGCAAACCGCCGCCGCAACGTCGGTATCCTCGCGCTTCTGATCGCAACCGTCGTCTTCATTCTGCCGTTCATCTTCATACTGTTCATGGCGGTGAAAACCAAGCAGGAGGCCGCGCGATTCCTGTTCACCTGGCCCTCGGAGTGGCACATCTGGCAAAACCTGGTCGACGTGGTCCAGACCCGCAACTACATGCTGCTTCTGGCCTTTTTCAACTCGACCATCATCACCGTTGGGGCAGTGACGCTGCTGGTGATCTTCGGGGCGATGGTCGGCTACGTGCTGCAACGCCGCCCCACGGGTTGGAACAAGCTGATCTACGCCTGCGTCCTGATCGGGTTGATGGTCCCGCCCGCCGTAGTGCCGACGATCTGGGTCCTGCAAGGCCTTGGCCTGTTCAAGACGATCCACGGCATGATTCTGATCCAGGTCGCCTACGGGTTGGCGTTCTCGGTCCTGTTGTATCGCAGCTTCATCGGCACGATCCCCCGCGCGCTGGACGAGGCCGCAATCATCGACGGGGCAAAGCCCCTGCAGGTGTTCTTCAAGGTGATCCTGCCCTTGCTGAAACCCGTCACGGTGACCCTGATCGTCGTGCAGTCCATCGCGATCTTCAACGACTTCACCAACCCGCTGTACTACCTGCCGGGCAAGGAAAACGTCACCGTGCAGCTGACGCTTTTCAACTTTCAAAGCCAGTTTCAAAGCCAGTTCAACCTACTGTTCATGAACATCCTGCTGGTGACGATTCCGCCGCTTCTCGTCTTCATCTTCTTCAACCGCCAGATCGTCGCCGGAATGACCGCCGGCGGGGTGAAAGGGTAGCGCATGGCCTCTACGTCTTCCGTCGTCCTGAAGGGCATCCGCAAAAGCTTTGGCGCGGTCGATGTGATCAAGGGCGTCGACCTGACCATCGAACCGGGGGAGTTCTGCGTCTTTGTCGGGCCGTCGGGCTGCGGGAAGTCCACGCTCTTGCGGCTGATCTCGGGGCTGGAGGAAGTGACCTCGGGTGTGATCGAGATCGGGGGCAAGGACGTGACCGACGCCGAGCCGTCCGCCCGTGGCATCGCGATGGTCTTCCAGAACTACGCGCTGTATCCGCATCTTTCGGTGCGTGATAATATCGGCTTCGGGCTGTCGCTGGCGAAGCTGCCAAAGGCAGAGATCGAGGCCAAGGTCGGGGCTGCAGCAGCGGCGCTGAAGCTGACCGACTACCTTGACCGCAAGCCCAAGGCTTTGTCCGGCGGCCAACGCCAGCGCGTCGCCATCGGGCGGGCCATCGTGCGCGACCCCAAGGTGTTCCTCTTCGACGAGCCGCTGTCCAACCTTGACGCCGCCCTGCGCGCCCAGATGCGGATCGAGCTTTCGGACCTGCACCGCAAGTTGGGAGCGACGATGATCTACGTGACCCACGACCAGGTCGAGGCGATGACCATGGCCGACAAGATCGTCGTCCTGAACGCTGGCCGGATCGAACAGGTGGGCGCGCCGATGGAGCTTTATCACCACCCCGTGTCGCCGTTCGTGGCCGGGTTCATCGGCAGCCCGAAGATGAACCTCTATCCCGGGTCTGAGGCGGGCGAGGCTTGTGCGACCTACGGCATCCGCCCCGAACACCTGCGCCTGACCTCGGACGCCCCGCGCTGGACCGGAACCGTCCGGCACGTCGAACGCCTTGGGGCGGATACGGTCATCTACCTGGAGGTGCCCGCCTTGGGCGAGATGGTGGTGCGGGCGGATGGCGACACAAGCCCCGAAATCGGCTCTCTCCTGGGCGTCTCACCTGTCCCTGGCCGCGAGGTCAGATACGGTTAAGCGGCCGCTTCGAAGCCGCGTCCCGGTGGCGAAAGCCCGTGCAGCGGTAAGCGGTCACGGTCCTTAAAGGACGTGTTGAATTGCTGACAACTGACAGAAGCGCGTCAACGAAAAATTAGGCAGTGCCGGGCAAGTCTGGGGTCTGCGCTTGAGGAAGAGATGGACCTTCGACTTGCCCTGGTGACATTGGCGCTGGTCTTTCTGACCCCTCTCGGCGCGTTGTTTGCAGCGCCGCCACAGGTCGGGATGCCGGTAATTGTCTTTGTGCCTCCCTGGCTGGATGCGGACCGGCTGGTCGCTTTGGCGGGTGGCCAGATCATAGGGCCTGACTCCGCACCGCTGGCGGTGCTTGCGTATAGCAACGATCCAGACTTTCCCCGGAATCTTTTGCTTTCGGGTGCCTTGGGCGTCCGCGATGGTTCACTGGTGGCAAGCCTGTGCAATGTAGAGGTATGGCCGACATGACAGATGCATTTCGCAACAGCCAGGCCACAGCAAACCGCGGTCTGATCCTTGCGTCGACGGTGATGTTCCCAATCATCGTGCTGGTGACATGGCTGGCCGATACCAGTCTTGTCGTCGCACCCGGATTGTCGGCGACCTTCATTGCGCTCGGCTGGGCCAGCCAGCGGCTTGACGCACAGAACGCCCGCTATGGGTCCAGTATCGCGATCATCGGTCAGGCCATCGCGATCACCAGCGCGCTTGCTGGCAATCCGTGGCAAGTGGACATGCACATGACCTTCTTTGCCGCACTGGCCGCACTGGTCCTGCTGGTCGATGTCAAGGCGATCGTCGTCGCCACCGGAGTGATCGTCCTGCACCACCTTACCGTCAGCCTGCTTGTGCCCTCACTGATCTATCCCTCGTTCGACATGTGGGAAAACATCGCCCGAACCCTGCTGCACGGTGGGGTCGTCGCCGCCGAAAGTGCTGCGCTGATCTTCGCGGTCCTGGTCCGGACGCGGATGCAGACCCAGGCCGTCGAGCGGGAGCGTGAGCTTACATTTGCGCGCGAAATGGCCGCCGAAATGCTGACAAAGGCTGAAACCGCGCGCCAGCATGCCGAAGCAGAACGGCAGAATGCGGAGATGCTGAAGAAGACTGCCGAAGAGGCACAGCAGCGAATCTCGATGGAAAGTGAGCGCGCCGAAGCAGCCCATCACGCAGCGAGCGCGCTAGAGGCGAAAGACGCAGAACGCCGCGCAGAGACGCTGCGTCAGCAGAATTTCATCGTGGACGCCCTGAAGGCAGCCCTCTCGCGCTTGTCTGAAGGTGATCTGACGGTCGAGATCGAGACCCGCTTCCCGGATGACTATGAAACGCTGCGCGGTGATTTCAACGCGGCGGTAGAGCGTCTTCGATCGGCAATGGGGCAGGTCGCGGGCATGTCAAACCGCGTGCAGACCGAGGCCTCGGCCATCGGGGTCGCTGCGGACAGCCTGGCAAAACGCACCGAGCGTCAGGCTGCGACGCTAGAAGAAGCGTCAGCTGCCATGACCGACCTGACAACAAAGGTCAAAAGCTCTGCCCATCTTGCGTCGGAGGCCGAGACAAGCACGGCTAAGGCGCGTGACGAGGCGATGAAGGGTGGTGATGTCGTCGACAAGGCAATCGAAGCGATGCGCCGGATCGCCGAAGGCTCGCAAAAGATCGACCGGATCAACTCGGTCATCGATGAGGTGGCGTTCCAGACCAACCTGCTTGCCTTGAACGCGGGGGTTGAAGCAGCCCGGGCCGGAGAGGCGGGTCGCGGCTTCGCGGTTGTTGCTTCGGAAGTCCGGGCTCTGGCGCAGCGATGCGCAGACGCCGCCAAAGAGATTTCGTCCGTGGTCCTGGACGCAAGCAAGCAGGTCGCGGAAGGTGTTCGCCTGGTGGGGCAAACCGGCGACGTCCTGTCGGCCATCAACGAAAGCGTCGCTGTGGCCGCAGAACGGGTCGCCGTCATTGCGAACTCTGCGACCGCCCAATCGCATTCCCTGGCCGAGATCTCCTCGGCGGTCCAGGGGCTCGACACGGTCACCCAGCAAAATGCGAACATGTTTGTCGACACGTCGTCGGCTTGTCAGTCTCTCGATACGGCAACGGTCGAAATGATGGCGATGGTGGCCCGTTTCAGAGTGGCCAAGTCGTCCGAAGTGTCTGGCGACGAAAGGTATGTCGCTTGAGGTCAGGACCAGCCGATTTTCCCTTGGCCGCCCGACCCGCAGTCAATTGCGCCATGAAAGTCCGTTTCTGACCATGACGTTAGCAAGTCCGAAGCCCCGGGTTTCCCCAAGTGCAGACAGATGGGCTGACCAGAGGTGGGGACCGCCCTTCAGGGCGCAGACTCTGGGTCTCAAGCGCGGCCAGAGGCGCCAAGACAGCGGAATACGGCCCGCGTGGCATCGGTCACCGGGCCTTCGGTGGCTTTCAGGATCGCGATGCGGTCGAATTGGTCCAGGTCGCCCAGAAGGCTGTCACGCAGAGCCTTGCCAAAGGTCATGCGCAATTCGGTGCCGATGTTGATCTTGACGATCCGGCTGCCAGTGGACAGCGAATGCCGTTCCGCGTCGCTGATGCCCGATCCTCCGTGAAGCACAAGCGGCACCGTGGTCACCCTCTCGATCGCGCGAAGCTGGTGCAGGTCAAGCCCACTGCCTGGGGTGGCCTGCAGATGGATATTGCCGATAGAGATTGCCATGGCGTCGATGCCGGTTGCTTTGGCAAAACGGGCGGCCTCGTCCGGATCGGTCCCTTTCGACGCCGCCCCGCCGGCATATCCAACATAGCCGATCTCGCCCTCGCACGAGGCCCCGGCGGCATGGGCAAGTTCGGCCACCGCCGCGGTCAGATCGATGTTTTCTTGCAGAGGCAGGCTTGACCCGTCGACCATCACCGACGTGAAACCGGCATCCAACGCCGCCCGGCAATCATCCAGCGTGTAACCATGGTCCAGATGCGCCACGACGGGAACCGAGGCGCCCGCGGCCAGATGGCGGAACATGGCGCCCAGGACGGTGAGGGGGGTATGGGCGCGACAGCCCGGTCCCGCCTGCAGGATCACGGGTGCCCGCTCAGCCTCGGCGGCGGCGACATAGGCGCGCATGTCCTCCCATCCCAGGCAGACGAGACCCGGCACGGCATAGCCGCCCCGAAGTGCCGGTTGCAGAACCTCGGCCAGCGTCGCAAGCGTCATTTGAACTTGGCCACCATGTCCATGATTCCGGGGATCGTGTGAAGTTGTGCTGCATGGGTCGGCTGGAAATACTGCTTGAGGCTGCGCTGCGACTGGCCGCCGAGGATGGTGAAGTAATACATCTCATAGCCCGGCAGGGCGCAGCAGGGATGATAGCCCTTGTCGATCAGCACGGTTGACCGGTTCATGATGTGATAGGCCTCGCCCGGTTCGTTATCGACCCGTTGCAGCATCTGCATCCCCGAGCCGTAATCGGGGCGAAAGCGGAAATTGTAGCATTCGTCGTGGCGGGATTCGTCCGGCAGCCGGTCGGTGTCGTGCTTGTGGCTGGGAAAGCCCGACCAGCCGCCTGCACCCACTGTGAAAAGCTCGGACACCAGAAGGCGGCCCACGCGATCATGGTAGGCCGCGCCCAGGATATGTTTGATCTTGCGGTGGGTCTTGGTGTCGTCCGAGCCGTATTGCACGCGATCGATCTCGGCGGTGCGGACCGCAAAGGGCTTCAGCGTTTCAGAGTATTTCGCGCCTGCGATGAAGACCTCGGTGTCGGTCCGGGCGGTGATCCTTGTGGCACTGTCGGTAGGGACATAGACGCCCTCGGGTTCACCGTCCCAGACATCGACGCCGCGATGGCCGATATCGGCGAAGGTCTCTCCCATCGTTTCGACCGTCACCGTGCCGGTCGCGGGGACGACGCAGGTCTCGTAGCCCGGGGTGCGGTAGTCGAAATGCTGGCCCGCTTTCAGACGGACAATGTTGAAATAGACCAGCGGCACCAGGGGGTTATCAAGATCGACGATGGGCCGGTTCTGGTTGTCATGAGGGGCGATGTGCATGGGATGTCCTAAGGGGCCGGGGTGGAGCCGGGGTGCGCGGCGATGAAGTGGTCCAGTTCGTCGCGGGTCGGCATGGCGGGCGCGCAGCCTACCCGTGAGACAACGATGGCTGCAGCGGCCGAGCCGTGCAGGACGGCCTTGGACAGCGGCAAACCCCGTGACAGGCTGGCCACCAGGTTGCCAAGGAAGGCATCCCCCGCCCCGGTCGGCTTCAGCGCCATGGTCTGGTAGATGCCGGTGCGGACCTCCTGTCCCCCGGACAGGGTGATCGCGCCCTGTTCGCCCATCTTGTAGACGACGATCTGCGCCTTGAGGCTGCGCGCCGTTTCGAGGCCGCGGTGGATGTCGCCCGCCATGAAGCCGAACTCGACATCGTTGCCGACGATCACGTCGCAAAGGGCGGCGGCGCGGGAATAGACCTCGGCGGCTTCTTCCGCCGAGGCCCAGGAATAGGGCCGGTAATCGATGTCGAAAATCAACGGCAGATCCGCGGCCCGCGCCAGTTCGAAAGCGCGGAAGGTGGCACTGCGCGATGGCTCGGACGCCAGAACCGTGCCGGTCGTGATGAGGCCGCCGAAGCGCGAATAGTCCACCGCCTGCACGTCAGCCAGCGTCATGTCGAAATCGGCTGCCCCGTTGCGGTAGATCACCGCCTGGCAGTTATCGATCCGGGTCTCGACTACGGCCAGCGAATTGCGCGCCTGCCCGCCCGACGAGCGGACATGGGTCCGGTCAACGCCATAGGCGTCCAGTTGCGCAAGGCAGAACCGCCCCACTGCATCGTCGGACACCGAGGTCAACAGCGCCGCTTGTCCCCCCGCCCGGGTCAGCGCCACCGCGATATTGGCCGACGATCCCCCAAGGGCCGAGGTGAATCGCGTCGCCGCCTCGATCGTCGTGCCGGGCGGGTCGGCGTAAAGGTCCATCCCGGCGCGCCCGATCACCAGGCAGGGTAGCTGTCCAAGGCGTGAGAGGTCGGCCATCACAGGCCCGGCCTTTGCGCGGCGCGCCCGGCTTCGACCTCGGCGCGCTTTTCAAGGACGGTCGCTGTGGCCGAGACCTCGGGTGTTCCGATCTCCCACCAGGCGTGGCCTTGCGTGGTCCAGCCTTCATAGGGGTCGACCTGCATGACGATCACGCTTGTCTTCGTCGCGGCCTTGGCGCGCCGGAAGGCCTCGGCCAGTTCGGCGGGATTGGCGACGGTTTCGGCATTGGCCCCCATGGCCCGCGCATGGGCCTCGAAATCGACGGCAAAGGGTTCGGGCACGGTCGGGCAATCGGCGATCAGGTTGTTGAAGCTCGGCTGGCCGGTGTTGTTCTGCAACTTGTTGATGACGGCAAAGCCGCCGTTGTCCAGAACCAGGATGATCAGCTTCTTCTGCGTCAGGACTGAGGAATAGATGTCCGAGTTCATCAAGAGATAGCTGCCGTCTCCGACAAAAACGATCGTATCGCGGTCGGGCTCGTGTTCGCTTTGCGCAATTCTAGCGCCCCAGCCGCCGGCGATTTCATATCCCATGCAGGAAAAACCGAATTCCACGTCCACCGTGCCGATGCCAAGCGTGCGCCAGTTGGCGGTCACCTCGGCGGGAAGTCCCCCTGCCGCCGTGACCACCCGGTCGCGCGGATGGGCGAGCGCGTTGACCACGCCGATGGCCTGGGCATAGGACGCAGGACGATTGCCATGCGCGACGTTGCTGGCGACATAGGCGTCCCAGACCTTTCGTTCGGCCTGCGCGCGGGCTGTCCAGTCCGCAGGTGCGCGGTAGCTGTCCAGCGCCTCTCCCAAGGCCAGAAGCCCCAGCTTCGCGTCGCCGACCACCGCAAGCGACTGGTGTTTGGCTGCGTCGTGTCGGCCGACGTTCAGGCCGATCAGCCGGGCATCTGGCGCAAAGACTGTCCAGGAGCCGGTGGTGAAATCCTGTAGCCGGGTGCCGACGGCTAGAACGACATCGGCCTGACCGGCCACTGCGTTGGCGCTGTCCGACCCTGTCACGCCCAGAGGACCGATGTTCAGGGGATGCTCGGCCAGAAGGTTCGCCCGGCCGGCGATGGTTTCGACCACCGGGATGGCATGGGCCTCGGCAAACGCCGTCAGGTCCTTGACCGCTCCGGAATACTGGACGCCGCCCCCGGCGATGATCAGTGGGCGCCTGGCCTGGCGCAGAAGAGCTGCAGCCTCGGCGATCTCCAGGCTGTCGGGGGACTGGCGGCGAATGCGGTGCAGGCGCCGCTCGAAGAAGGCCTCGGGATAGTCCCAGGCCCAGCCCTGCAGGTCCTGCGGCAAGCCGAGGAAGGCCGGGCCGCAATCGGCGGGGTCGAGCATCGTGGCGAGGGCTGCAGGCAGCGACTGCAGAATCTGCGCGGGATGGGTGATGCGGTCCCAGTAGCGGCTCACCGCCTTGAAGGCGTCGTTCACCCCAAGCGTCGGATTGCCGAAATGTTCAAGCTGCTGCAGCACCGGATCGGGCAGGCGGGTCAGGAAGGTATCGCCGCAGAGCATCAGCATCGGCAGCCGGTTGGCATGGGCCAAGGCTGCCGATGTCAGAAGGTTCGCCGTCCCCGGCCCCGCGCTGGCGGTGCAGAACATGAAGCGGCGGCGCAGGTGGTATTTCGCGTAGGCCGCCGCGGCAAAGCCCATGCTCTGTTCGTTCTGCCCGCGATAGAGCGGCAACTGATCCCGCAGCGGATACAGCGCCTCACCCAGGCACGGCACGTTGCCATGGCCAAAGATACCGAAGCCGCCGCCACAGATGCGGGTCTGGACCCCGTCGATCTCGACATACTGGTTCACCAGCCAGCGCGTGATGGCCTGCGCCACGGTCAGCCTGATTGTCTTGTGCATGGCAGGTTGCCTTTCGAAGGGGCTTGCGCGACTTTCCGGGTCAGGATACCTGTTTTGCAACCGGTTGCAATATCGGTATCGAGGGAGAGCGGTCGTGGCAGAAATCGGGATAGGACTCGTCGGCGGCGGCTATATGGGCAAGGCGCATGCGGTGGCGCTGTCCGCCGTGGCTGCGGTTTTCGACACGCCCCTGCGGCCGCGACTTGAGGTGATTGCGGCCACCAGCCCGGAGTCGGCTTCGCGCTACGCGCAGTCCTACGGCTTTGCCCGGGCGACAGCGGATTGGCGCGATCTTGTGACCGACCCGAAGGTGGAAGCGGTTGTCATCGCCTCGCCCCAGTCGACCCATCGCGCCATCGCCGAAGCGGCCTTTGCCGCCGGCAAGCCGGTGTTTTGCGAAAAGCCGCTGGGCGCTTCGCTGGAGGATGGCAAGGCGATGGTGGCTGCGGCCGAGGCTTCGGGTCAGGTCAACATGATCGGCTTCAACTATGTGCGCACGCCTGCCACGCAGTTCGTGCGTCAGCTTTTGTCCGAGGGCGCGATCGGCCAGATCACCTGGTTTCGCGGTGAGCATACCGAGGATTTCCTGGCCGACCCCGACGCCCCCGCGACCTGGCGGACGGTGGGGCGGGCCAATGGCTGCATGGGCGATCTTTCACCGCATCCGATCAACTGCATGCTGGCGCTGATGGGCCCGGTGGCCGAGCTTTCGGCGCGGATCGAGACGGTCCATGCCACGCGCCCCGGCGGCACTGTTGACAACGATGACCACGGGCAATTGATGCTGCGCTTTGCCTCGGGCGCGATGGGGCACCTTTACGCCAGCCGCACGGCGACGGGGCGGAAGATGGGCTATGCCTATGAAATCCATGGCACAAAGGGGTCTATCCGCTTTGATCAGGAAGATCAGAACGCCGTCTGGCTATATCGCGCCGAGGGGCCCGAAGCCACGCGCGGCTTTACCCGCATCCTGACCGGGCCATATCACCCCGATTACCTCGCCTTTTGCCAGGGGCCGGGACATGGCACGGGCTATCAGGACCAGATCGTCATCGAGGCCCGGGATTTCATGGCCGCGATCCATGCGGGCAAGTCGCTTTGGCCGACCTTCCGCGACGGACTGGCCGTCAGCCAGATCATCGAGACCGCTTTCCAGTCCTCGGCCGATGGCCGCTGGCACAAAGTTCCCCCGACATGAGGACCAAATGACCATCCGCATCGGCAATGCGCCCTGTTCCTGGGGCGTCGAATTCGCAGGCGACCCGCGCAATCCGCCCTGGCGGCAGGTCCTGTCGGACTGTGCGGCGGCGGGCTACAAGGGGATCGAGCTTGGGCCCATCGGCTTCATGCCCGAAGATCCCGCCATCCTGGGCGAGGCCTTGGCCGAGAATGACCTGACGCTGATCGGCGGCGTGGTGTTCCGGCCGTTTCACGACCCGGCCAAGTGGGACGAGGTGATGGATGCCGCGAGCCGCACCTGCAAGGCGCTGGTGGCACATGGGGCAAGGCATCTGGTCCTGATCGATTCGATCTCTCCCCGCCGCGCGCCGACTGCGGGCCGGGCAAACGACGCAGAGCAGATGGGCGCGGCTGAATGGACGGCCTTCCGCGACCGCATCGCCACCGTCGCGAAGATGGGGGCCGAGGACCATGGCCTGACCGTCGGCATCCACGCCCATGCGGCGGGCTTCATCGACTTTGAGCCAGAGCTGGAGCGGCTTCTGGACGAGGTGGACGAAAAGATCCTGAAGATCTGCTTTGACACCGGGCATCATTCCTATGCGGGCTTCGACCCCGTGGCCTTCATGCGTCGTCATGTGGGGCGGATTTCCTACATGCATTTCAAGGACATCGATCCGGTGGTCAAGGCACGCGCAATTGCCAACAGCACGGGCTTTTACGACGCCTGCGGGCAGGGCATCTTCTGCAACCTTGGCACCGGCGACGTCGATTTCCCGGCTGTCCGCCAGATCCTTCTGGATGCCGGTTTAGAAGGCTGGTGCACCGTCGAGCAGGACTGTGACCCGACGCTGGACGTCAGCCCCATCGACGACGCCCGCAAGAACCGCGACTACCTGACCTCCATCGGATTTTGAAAGGGGCCCGACATGGCACAATTGAACTGGGGCATGATCGGCGGCGGTGAGGGCAGCCAGATCGGCCCGGCGCATCGGCTGGGCGCGCTGGCCGACGGCCACTTCCGGCTGGTGGCGGGGGCCCTGGATCACCGTCCCGATGAAGGCCGCGCCTATGCGCAGCGCCTGGGTGTGTCATCTGACCGGGCCTATGGCGACTGGGCCGAAATGCTGGCGGGCGAGAAGAACCGGGCGGACCGCTGCGATCTGGTGACGGTGGCCACGCCGAACTCCACCCATTTCCAGATCACCAAGGCCTTCCTCGAAGCCGGGTTCAACGTGCTGTGCGAAAAGCCGATGACCGTGACGGTCGAAGAGGGCGAAGAGATCGTCCGCATCGCCCAGAAGACCGGCAAAATCTGCGCAGTGAACTATTGCTATTCGGCCTATCCGATGGTCCGTCAGGCCCGTGCGATGGTCCGCAACGGCGATATCGGCAAGGTGCGGCTTGTGGTGACCAACTTCAGCCACGGCCACCATGGCGATGCGACGGATGCCGAAAACCCCCGCGTCCGCTGGCGCTATGATCCGGCGATGGCGGGCGTCTCCGGCCAGTTCGCCGACTGCGGCATCCATGCGCTGCATATGGCGAGCTTCATCTGCGACGACGAGGTGGAGAAGCTGTCTGCCGACTTCGCCTCCACGATCCCGTCGCGCCAACTGGAAGACGACGCGATGGTCAACTTCCGGATGACGAAGGGCACGGTCGGGCGGCTTTGGACCTCGTCTGTTGCTATCGGGCGTCAGCACGGGTTCGACATCCAGGTCTTCGGCGAAACCGGCGGCTTCCGCTGGGCATCCGAGCAGCCGAACCAGCTGATCTGCACCCCCGTCGGCGGGCGGACGCAGATCATGGAAAAGGGCGAGTCCGGGCTTTACGACGACGCCAAGCGCCTGTCCCGCGTCGCCATCGCCCACCCCGAAGGCTTTCCGCTGGCCGTGGCGAACATCTACTGCGACCTCGCCGATGCGATCCGGGGCGAACAGCGCGACGGCTTGCCTACGGCCCCTAGCGGGCTGCGGTCGATGGCGGCGGTTCATACGGCGGTCGCCTCGGCAAAGGCCGGGGGCAAGTGGATGGACGCCCGCCCGCCGATGTTCCGCTAACGCAGGGTGCGACGCTCGATCACCTGACAGGGGAACAGTCGGGTTTCAGGCGCAAGGTCCGGGCGTTCGATCGTCGCGACCACAAGATCGATGGCCGCATCGATGATTTCGGCAACGGGCTGGCGGATCGTCGTCAGCCCGATGTTCTGCCAGCGCGACATCTCCATGTCGTTCAGCCCGATCAGGCCGATGTCGCCAGGCACTGTCAGACCCGCATCCTGAATGGCGCTGAAGGCACCAACGGCCAGAAGATCGTCACCGCAGAAATAGGCCTGTGCGGGGGACCCTGCCAGCAGCTGCTGCATCGCGGCCCGCCCGGCGTCGAAGGTGTAGTCGGTGGCATAGGTCAGCGTCACCGGCATGCTTGCCAGCCCCTGCAGAAATCCCGCGGCCCGGTCCTGGGTCGACGTGGCCGTTTCCGGCCCGCCCAGAAAGCCCACGGTGCGGTAGCCTCTCTGCAACAAGGCCTCGGCTGCCATCCGGCCACAGGCGACGTTGTCGATCCCCACGACATGCACATCGGGCGCTGGCGCGTAGCGGCCAAAGGCATGGACCACGGGCAGGTGCGCAGTCCTGAAGGCCCGGGCAAAACTTGGCGGCAAGGTCGACGAGGCCACGATGACCCCGTCGACCGAATACTGCCGCAACATCCGCACCGAGGCGGCCGGGTCGCTTGCCCCGCTGAGATTGACCAGCAACGGCCGCAACCCGCGATCCTGCAGGCCCCGGGTGAACAGGTCGAAGACTTCCAGGATCAGCGGGTTGTGGAAGTTGTTGGCAATAAGCCCGATCAGCTTGGTGCGCCCCGTCGTGAGGCTTGAGGCCAGCGCGTTCGGCGCATAGCCCAGTTCCTGTGCCGCCGCCTCGACCTTGGCGCGGGTCTTGGGTGACACCGATGCCCCATCGGTAAAGGTCCGCGACACCGCTGACCGCGATACTCCGGCCCGTTCGGCCACATCCTTCAGGGTTGCTGGCATCACAAATCTGCATCCCGCGCTGCGAACGCGACCTTATACCGGTTCAGAGCTTGGAGAAAACAAGGACTTCCGCTGTGATCTTGGGGTCAGGGCGCCTTGACTGCGTTTCGTCAAGACGGCAGGACAGGTCGGTGACGACAGCGGCGCGGCAACCCCGTGAGCAACCTGCCCGGCGCTGAATGGCTGATCGCGGACCGGGGCTATGATGCCGATTGTGTCAAAGATGCGTTGAAAGACAAGGGGATACGCCCCTTTATCCCCGGCCGAAAGTCGCTTGGAAGGACCGTCCGCTACGACAAGAGGCACTTTCGGCGGCGCAACCGGATCGAGATCATGCCCGACGGGTCGAAAGACTGGCGAAAGGGCGCCACTCGTTTCGACAGATGTGCCAAGACCTTCCTCTCCGCCATCCTCTGGCCGAAACCGTCAAGCTCTCGCTTTGAGGATAAATGAGCGTGGTGGCTGGTCCCCTCACGCCGGTTTCATCTGATGGAGTGGACGGTTCCACCCCGACTGCATTGCAAGGTGCCAGGCTGGTGCTGTCGCACCCCAATTTGCACCGGCAGACCCCAGCTCGCCAGCAGATCGAGACGAACCCGGGCGTCGGGATCATCTCGTTCCAGTTGCCGTTGCCAACAAGACGGCGCGGACCGCGTGGGCCATGCGAGCGCGTCACAAGGATTACCGCGCCTTTGCAACGGCTTGAATCTACCCGAACAGCGGCCGCCATCGGCTGCCACTCCTGACTGCAAGGGCAGATGGGAGTGAGGATGATCAAACGGAACCGCTGCCGAGACACCCCGAGGTGGTGTCTGGGCGTCAGAGTTCGATTGTCTGATCGGGACCCGGTTCGCGGACTTCCTCGGGGCCAGCGGTCACCTCTACCCCGTCAACCGGCCGGACAGATGAGCGCACACCGCAACGATCACCAGAAGCGCACTTCAACCTCCGCGCAAACGGAGCCATCCACACAAGACACTATCGTTGCGAGAGTTTGATGGGGCATGAAGGGCCAAACCGGAGATGCAGGTTCCATGGCCTGCTGCACGCATTCTCAGACCGCTCTGGTGGTTCCGGAAAAGGCAAAGCCCTGGTCGGACCTGCCCGATTCATGCGAATTCACAAACGTGGGATTTGCGGAAGGAAGGTCCCCTTGAGGTTCAGGATTGTCGTCGCAAGCACTTGCGCCGCCGGCAGTCCGGTCTGCCGCAGATGGCGCACCAGGAACCAGTGACGCTCTATGGGAAGCCCCGGCGCTGCTAGTTTGACCAGTGTTCCCATCCTTAGTTCGTCCGCGACCGTGTGCAGCGACAGGAACCCGATCCCAAGGCCCGCCATCGCGGCCTGCTTGATCGTCTCGTTCGATCCCATTTCGACCAGTTCGAACTGTCGTCCCTCGCCCAACCGATCCAGATAGCGGGTCATCAGGACGCGCGTGCCGGACCCTTCTTCGCGCGACAGGAAGGTTTCGTCGGCCATGTCCGCCGCCGACAGGGCCGGCTGCCCCGCAAGGCGATGCTGTGGCGAGGCGATCAGGCCGTGCGGATGCGGTCCGATGGGCTGTGCATCAACCGGAGGGTGACGCGGCGGTCGTCCCATGATCATCAGATCAAATCGCATCAGCGCCAGGTCGCGCAGAATCTCCTCGCGGTTCCCGACCTGCAGCGCGATCTCGATTTCCGGGTGCAGCTGACGCAGCGTCTGGACGAGTCGCGGGGCAAAATACTTGGCCGTTGAAACAACGCCCAGCACCACACGCCCCTCTTTCCCAGCCTGTAGTGCGGCAATCCGGCCCAGAGACTGCGACAAAGCGACCTCTATCCGCTCGATCCCTTCCAGCAGCACGCGGCCCGCCTGTGTCACCCCAGACCCTGCAGCATCAGTGTGGCGCTGCAACAGTGGCATGCCGACTACGTCTTCCAACCCTCTGATCTGGCTGTGAATTGCCGGTGCCGTCAGCCCAAGATGCTTGCCAGCAGCCGTCATGGAGCCAAGCCGACCCACAGCGACAAGGGCGCGCAACTGGCGAAGAGTGATGGCGTCAGAACGTGTCATTCAATTTTCCTGAATGACACAATAGAATTTTTAAATTTTTCTGCAAGCCCACGGCGCGCATGGTGATTGCAACGACAGTTCATGGGACGGGGAGGTACCATGGCCAAGAATAACGGCGTCATGCCGAACAACCATGTGCCGACCAGCCTCCGACCATTGATGGCCGAGATGGCCGTTGCAGCTATCGCCCTGTCCCGAATGATCTCGCGGAACGGGCTGGACGGTGCCCTGGGGGCTTCAGCGGGAACCAACACCGACGGGGATGCGCAAAAGGCGCTTGACGTGATCGCCGATGATCTGTTCCTGGCAGCGGCCCGCAAGGGTGGCGTGCGTCACTTTGCGAGCGAGGAACAGGACGAGGTCGTTCTGCTGAACCCGTCTGCCCCGCTCGCCTTGGCGATCGATCCGCTGGACGGATCGTCCAACATCGACACCAACGTCTCGGTTGGCACGATCTTTTCCATCTATGACGCCGCCCACGACCCGGAGGCCAGCTTTCTGCGGCCGGTCAGCGAACAGATTGGCGCGGGCTATGTGATCTACGGGCCGCAGACTGCCATGCTGTTGACCTTTGGCCAGGGTGTTCAGCGCTATGTCCTGGACCTTGAGGCGAATTGCTTTGTCCTGCTGGATCCGAAGGTCGCAATTCCCGGCGGCTCCAGCGAATTCGCCATCAACGCCTCGAATTACCGCCATTGGCCGAAACCGATCCGGTCCTGGGTGGACGATGCCGTGGCCGGGGTCGAGGGCCCGCGCGGCAAGAATTTCAACATGCGCTGGATCGCTTCACTTGTGGCCGAAGTCCATCGCATCATGACCCGGGGCGGCGTCTTCCTGTATCCGCGCGACGATCGGAAGGGGTACGAGAACGGCCGCCTGCGCCTGCTTTATGAATGCGCGCCCATTGCGATGCTGGTGACGCAGGCCGGTGGCGGCGCGACCGACGGCACCGATCCGATCCTGCAGCAGAATGTCGAAAGGCTGCACCAGCGCACGCCCTTCATTTTTGGATCGCAGGGCAAGGTCGCCCGCGTCACCGCCTATCACGACATGCCAGAGTCCGAAGCGGCACTTTTTGGCAAACGTGGCCTGTTCCGGAGCTGAGAGATCATGAGCAAGAAGCACCCCATCATTTCCGTCACAGGGTCATCCGGCGCGGGCACCTCGACTGTCAAGCACACGTTCGACCAGATCTTCAGGCGCGAAGGTTTTACAGCCGTCTCTATCGAAGGCGACGCTTTTCACCGCTACAACCGCGCTGACATGAAAGCCGAGCTCGCCCGCCGGTCGGCTGATGGGGGGCAGACCTTCTCGCATTTCAGCTACGAGGCGAACGAGCTGGAAGAGCTGGAGCGGGTCTTCCGCGAATACGGCGAAACCGGAAAAGGCCGCACCCGCACCTATGTGCACGACGAAATCGAAGCCGCGAAGACCGGCGTTGCCCCCGGCAACTTCACGGCTTGGGCCCCGTTCGAGGACGGCTCGGACCTTCTGTTCTACGAAGGCCTGCACGGCGCGGTGGTGAACGACAAGGTCAATCTTCCCGCGCTGGCCGACCTGAAGATCGGGGTGGTCCCCGTCATCAACCTGGAATGGATCCAGAAGATCCACCGTGACCGGGCCATGCGCGGCTATTCGACCGAGGCGGTGACCGACACGATCCTGCGCCGGATGCACGCCTATGTGCACTGCATCACGCCGCAGTTCACCGAAACCGACATCAACTTTCAGCGGGTGCCGGTGGTGGACACCTCCAACCCCTTCGTGGCCCGCTGGATCCCGACGCCCGACGAAAGCCTGGTCGTCATTCGCTTCCGCAGCCCGCGTGGCATCGACTTCCCCTATCTCGTCTCGATGATCCACGGGTCGTGGATGAGCCGGGCGAATTCCATCGTGATCCCCGGAAACAAGCAGGATCTGGCCATGCAGCTGATCCTGACGCCTCTGATCGAACGCCTGGTCCGCGACAGCAAGCGCGCCTGAGGAGGACGCCATGAACGCCAACCCGCAAATCGTAACCGAACGCGACATGGCCAATGCGATCCGCGCGCTGGCTATGGACGCGGTGCAGAAGGCGAACTCGGGCCATCCGGGTATGCCGATGGGCATGGCTGACGTGGCGGCGGTGTTGTTCAACCGCTTCATGACGGTTGACCCCTCGGACGACCGCTGGCCGGACCGCGACCGTTTCGTGTTGTCGGCAGGCCACGGGTCGATGCTGCTTTATGCGGTGAACCACCTTCTGGGCTACGACGACATGGGGATGGACCAGATCAAGGCCTTCCGCCAGTTGGGCGCGCGAACCGCTGGCCACCCGGAATATGGCCATGCCAAGGGGATCGAAGTGACAACTGGCCCGTTGGGTCAGGGCATTTCCACCGCCGTCGGGCTTGCCTTGGCCGAACGGATGGCAGCGGCGCGGTTCCCCGCCCTCGTGGACCATTTCACCTATGTCATCGCCGGCGACGGTTGCCTTATGGAGGGCATCAGCCACGAAGCCATTGATCTGGCTGGGCATCTTGGCCTTGGCCGGTTGATCGTCATGTGGGACGACAACAAGATCACCATCGACGGCGACACCGCCCTTTCGACGTCGACGGACCAGAAGGCGCGCTTTGCGGCCTCGGGCTGGCATGTTGCCGAGTGCGACGCGCATGACCCTGAGGCGATCGCTGCGGCCATCGCTGCGGCCAAGGCCGATCCGCGCCCGTCAATGATCGCCTGCCGATCGGTGATTGGTTACGGCGCGCCGAACAAGCAGGGCAGCCACGATGTCCATGGCGCCCCTTTGGGCGAGGCCGAAATCGCTGCCGCCCGCGCCTATCTGGGGTGGACCGCCGCCCCGTTCGAGATCCCCGAACCCATCCGCGCA
>JBGSVS010000041.1:0-7634 GCA_041752895.1 Tabrizicola sp. | reverse complement strand
GGGCGGCGCTGCCGGCTTCGGTCATCCCGTTCCTGCTGCGGGGGGGGTGAACTTGCTGGGCATCGACTCCGTGACGGTCCCTTATGAGCGGCGGGTGCGGGCCTGGGGGCGGGTGGTGTCGGACCTGCCGATGGGGAAACTGGAGGCGATGGTACGGCCGGCGGTGCTGGCGGACCTGCCGGAACTGGGGGCGGCGATCCTGAAGGGGGGCGTGCAGGGGCGGGTGGTGGTGGACGTGAACGGGTGAGGTCTGTCCACGCAGGACAGGGTGGGGGCCGCAAAGGATTCCAATGGGTTAGCTGTGGGCGTCAGGGGTTTGTTAAGGAGTAGGGGGTATTCTTGCTTGAGCCATGGCATTCTAGCTGTTTCCCCTTCGTACCCCATCCTGTAGAGTTATCCACAGGCAGGAAAGATATAGAATGGCGCAAAAATCCGAGATCGAGTGGACCGACGCCACGTGGAACCCGGTTACCGGATGCACGAAGATTGGGCCTGGGTGCGACAACTGCTATGCAGAACGCTTCGCGGAGCGCTGGCGCGGCACGCCAAACCATCCCTACGAGCAAGGGTTCGATCTGACGCTTTGGCCGTCTCGCTTAACGCAGCCAAGGCTTTGGAAGAAGCCTAGGATGATCTTTGTGAACTCGATGAGCGACCTCTTTCATAAGGACATTGATCGATCTCACATTGACAGAGTTTTCGATGCAATGGAGGACGCAGACCACCATGTTTATCAAGTACTCACCAAGCGCAGCTCCCTAATGCGAAACTACGTCAAGGCGAGGTATGCAGGTGACTCCGTGCCGCAGCACATCTGGCTTGGTGTATCGGTAGAGAACGCGGCATACGTCGGTCGCATTCAACATTTACGAGAAATTAACTCTCCTGCTCGATTCATTTCTTTCGAGCCTTTGATCGGCCCAGTTGGTCAAGTTGACCTTACAGGTATAGCATGGGCGATTGTCGGGGGTGAGAGCGGTCCGAAGGCGCGTCCGATGAAGGAAGCTTGGGCTACGGAGATTCGGTTGTTGTGTGAATCATTTGGTGTGGCGTTCTTCTTTAAGCAATGGGGCGGCGCCAGACCAAAGTCTGGTGGAAGAGTGCTTGATGGCGAGGAATGGAATGGCTTTCCTTGGCAGATTGTGCCTGATTCAATACTAAAAGAGTTGGCATGAAGCGAGACCACCGGGAGAACACAGTTGGACCTTGGGCGCAGCAAAAGCTGACAGCTTTAGAGCAGTATCTGGAGTTCTACGGCACCGCCTTAAGCAAGCAGAACTTCAGGCGAGTGTATATTGATGCATTCGCTGGAGCCTGTGTAGCAAAGATTCGCAACAGCGAAGTACCGCCTGAGCCATCCCCATTCTTTGACGATCCAGAAGCATCCCACGCGCAAGAGCAGTTCGTTCTGGGTTCACCAATCCGCGCACTTAGTATCAAGCACCCATTCCATAAGCACTACTTCTTCGACTTGGATGAATCTCGTGTTGAGGAATTGGGAGCTGCAACAAAAGGCCGACCTGATGTTGAAGTTAGGGTTGGAGATTGTAATCCGTTAATTCGGAATTTGATCCCGGAGCTAAGGTCCAAGAATGTACGCGGGGTGGCCTTCCTTGATCCCTATGGAGCGCATCTTGAGTGGGAAACCTTAGAGGCACTCGGCAGCACTGGCACTATGGAAGTTGTTATAAACTTCCCTGTCGCAATGGCGATTAACCGGCTGATTACGCGGTCTGGGGAAATTCCTGAGAAGTGGAGCGCGCAACTTGATCGGTGCTTTGGAACGCCAGAGTGGCGAGAAGTGGCGTACTCGCGGACCTTAGACCTTTTTGGCGAAGTGGTGACGATTAAAAAGGAAGGGGTAGCTAGCGATCTTCTAGAGCTGTATCTTGGGCGGCTTCGGAAAGTCTTTCCCCATGTGGCGCCCCCGCGGTTGATTAGAAATACTCGGCAGGCACCACTATACTATCTCTTGTGGGCAGGGCCAAATCAGCTTGGTTTGAAGGTTGCTGCGCGCATCTTGGCGCAAGGCGAGAAACTCAGTGGGAAGGCTAGATAGTGGTCGGCGATCATCTTGGCCCGGAATCAAGGGCGTAAGCCCGCCGGGCCGCGCTCTCACTCCCCCCGGGAGGGCGCTTTGTGACGGCAGTTTGTAGAACTGCGGTGGGAGGGGGTGAACCATAAAGTGTTTCGCTCCGCCGTTGGTGCGCCCGCCCGAGGGAGGGCGCGGCCCTGTGTTGCTCTTTGGGGTTTGCCGGGCGGTGCGCCTGAAGGCACACCCTACAAAGTCGGGGCGGGCCCCGGCCAACGTGTTGCACAGAAGAGTCGGGCTGAAGCCCGACCTACGGGGTAGTGCGCTGTAGCGCACCCTACGATGGCGGTGGGGGTGCTGTTGACTCCCCCGGTTCCCGCTGTATAAGCCGCCCACGTCCCGGAAGCGATTCCGGGGCTTTTCATTGGTGTTGGTGGCCCTCGCAAGAGGTTGCCTGTCGCCGGGGAAACCCGGAAAGGACAACGCCCTTCATCGCCGCTTTGCGGCAGCATAACGAAGGAGATCAGCGGTGACCAAACGCACCTCTGCCAAGTACAAAATTGACCGCCGCATGGGCGAGAATATCTGGGGCCGTCCGAAGTCCCCGATCAACAAGCGCGAG
This sequence comes from Tabrizicola sp., assembly GCA_041752895.1. GTDB lineage: Bacteria > Pseudomonadota > Alphaproteobacteria > Rhodobacterales > Rhodobacteraceae > Tabrizicola. The sequence goes on along the minus strand of JBGSVS010000041.1, from coordinate 4,980 downwards.
TACGGTCCGGGCCAGCATGGCCAGCGCCGGAAGAACAAGCTGTCGGACTTCGGTACGCAGCTTCGCGCCAAGCAGAAGCTCAAGGGCTACTACGGCGACCTGACCGAAAAGCAGTTCCGCAAGATTTATGGCGAAGCCGAGCGTGTGCGCGGCGACACCGGCGAGATGTTGGTCGGCCTTCTGGAGCGCCGCCTGGACGCGGTGGTCTACCGCGCCAAGTTCGTGCCGACCATCTTCTCCGCCCGCCAGTTCGTCAACCACGGCCACGTCCTAGTGAATGGCAAGCGCGTGAACATCGCGTCCTACCGCGTGTCGGAAGGCGACGTGATCTCGGTCCGCGAGAAGTCGCGCCAGATGGCCCTGATCCTTGAAGCGATCCAGTTGGCCGAGCGTGACGTTCCGGACTATCTGGAAGTGGACAACAACAAGCTGACGGCGAAGTTCGTGCGGACCCCGGGCCTGGGCGATGTGCCGTACCCGGTCCAGATGGAACCGAACCTGGTCGTCGAATACTACGCGAAGAACTGATCTGTCGGTGCGCTATAGCGCACCCTACATCAAGGGCCGCGCCGCAAGGTTGCGGCCCTTTGCGTTTCCGGGAGCCTTGCGATGACCGACAAGAACAGCGTCGAGACCACGTTCGAGAAGAGCCTTTTTGCCAGCCGCTGGCTGATGGCGCCGATGTATCTGGGGCTGGCGGTGACGCTGGGGATGCTGACGGTGATCTTCGTCAAGGAGCTGGTCACCTACGTCCCGCAGGTGCTGGAACTGTCGGCCGACAAGATGATCCTGGTCGCGCTGACGCTGATCGATCTGACGCTGGCGGCGAACCTGCTGTTGATCGTGATGTTCTCGGGCTACGAGAGTTTCGTGTCGAAGTTCGACATCGATGTAGGCGATGACAAGCCGGGCTGGATGGGCAAGGTCGATTTCGGCGGGCTGAAGATGAAGCTGATCGCAAGCATCGTGGCGATCTCGGGGATCCATCTCTTGAAGCGGTTCATGGAGATCAGCGATCTGGATACGGCGACGACCTTCGGCGAGACCGAGATGTACTGGCTGGTGGTGATCCACCTGACCTTCGTGGCCTCGGGCGTGTTGATGGCGCTGATGGATTGGCTGCAGGCCAGGTCCTACAAGTAAGGAGACTGCGATGACCTACCCGGTACATGCGCGCATCGACGGCGCGCTGGTGATGATCGGATTCGGCTCGATCGGGCGGGGCGTGCTGCCGCTGATCGAGCGGCATGTTGGGTTCGACCGGGATCGGTTCACGGTGATCGAGCCGTCGGGAGAGTTCGCGCATGTCCTGGCAGAGCATGGCATCCGGCATCTGCAGGTGGCGCTGACGGAGGCGAACTTTCCCGAGGTGCTGCAGGGGTTGTTCCCTGCGGGGCGCGGCATGATCGTCAACCTGTCGGTGGATGTGGATTCGATCGAGCTGATGAAGCTGGCTCAGGCAATGGGGGTTCAGTACATCGACACGGTGGTCGAGCCCTGGCCGGGGTTCTACTTCGGCTCGTCGCTTCCGAATGCCGAACGGACGAATTATCCGCTGCGGGAACGGGTGCGGGAATTGGGCAAGGCCTATGTGGGCGGGCCGACGGCGGTCAGCTGCTGCGGGGCGAACCCGGGGATGGTGTCGTGGCTGCTGAAGGAAGCGCTGCTGCGGCTGGCCTTGGATACCGGGGTTGCGGCCGATCCGAAATCGCGCGCAGATTGGGCGGCTTTGATGCGGGCGTTGGGGATCAAGGGGATCCATGTGGCCGAGCGGGATACCCAAGTTTCGGCGCACCCGAAGCCGCTAGGGGTGTTCGTGAACACCTGGTCGGTGGATGGCTTGCTGTCGGAAGGGTATCAGCCCGCGGAACTGGGCTGGGGCACGCATGAGAAGAAGCTGCCGCCGAACGGTCACGCCTTCGACCATGGCCCTGGCTATGCGATCTGGATCGACCGGTCCGGGGCCGATACTCGGGTGCGAAGCTGGTGCCCGGACGTCGGCCCGCAGTTCGGCTATGTCATCACTCACAACGAGGCGTTGTCGATTCCGGATTACTACACGGTGTGGGAGGGGGCGCAGGCTGTCTACCGCCCGACCTGCCACTATGCCTACCACCCCTGCAACGACGCGGTCCTGTCGCTGCACGAGATGAACGGGGCGGGCAAGCGTCAGCCGGACCAGCACATCCTGACGGCCGAAGAGATCGTGGCGGGCGGAGATGACCTGGGGGTCTTCCTCTACGGCCATGCCAAGGGCGCGATGTGGTACGGCTCGCGGCTGTCCTGCGAGGAGGCGCGGAATCTGGCGCCCTACCAGAACGCGACGGGGATGCAGGTCACCTCGGCCGTTCTGGCGGCAGTGGTCTGGGCGGCGGAAAATCCGAACGCGGGCATTGTCGAGGCTGACGAGATGGACCATGTCCGCTGCCTTGAGGTCCAGCGCCCCTACCTTGGTTCGGTCGAGTGCCACTACACAGACTGGACGCCCCTGCAGAACCGGATCAACCGTTTTGCCGAGGACCGCGACGAGGACGATCCCTGGCAATTCACCAACTTCCTGGCGGTCTGACCGGGTCAGTTTGGCGGAGCGCTGACGCGCAGGTCTTTCCTCTCGTCGTCGGCCTTCGCCTCCTCCTCGGTGAGCGCGCCGCGCGGGAGTATTTCGAAAAGGGCAAATCAACTTGCCCATTCACAAATACTCCGGGGAGCTCGAGGGGCGGCACCCCTCGTCAGCCGAGGAGGAGGGCGACAGCCCCGACGACGAGACAAAGGCTTGCGCGGAACGCGCTCCGCTTATCGACCGTCGGTCCGGGTGGAACCCTCTGGCCTTGCGGGCCTTGGACGGGTAAACGGGGCCTCGACTCTTGGGGGGCCAGATGAACGACCAGATCAAGCCGCAGCCAGGCATCCTTGACATCGCCCTTTACGAGGGCGGCAAGGCGCATGTGGCGGGCGTGGCCAATGTCGTGAAGCTGTCGTCGAACGAGAATCCGCTTGGGTCTTCGGACAAGGCCAAGGAGGCCTTTGCGCGAACTGTTCACTCTCTGCACCGCTATCCGTCTACAGATCACGCGGCCCTTCGGACAGCCATCGCCGAGGTGCATGGGCTTGATCCTGCGCATATCATCTGTGGTGCCGGGTCGGGCGAAATCTTGGCTCTGCTATGCCAGGCCTATGCTGGCCCGCGCGACGAGGTGATGTTCACCGAGCACAGTTTCCTGATGTATCCGATCTACGCGATGACCGCCGGTGCGACACCGGTTGTCGTGGCTGAGCGTGAGCGAACTGTCGATGTCGACGCGATGCTGGCGGCCTGCAATCGCCGGACCAAGCTTGTCTACCTGGCAAACCCGGCCAATCCGACCGGCACGATGGTTTCGGCGGCCGAGATTGCCCGGCTTGCCGAAGGACTGCCACCGCAGGCGCTTTTGGTGCTGGATGGTGCCTATGCCGAATATGTCGAGGGGTATGACGGGGGGTCCGCTCTGGTCGATGCGCGCGACAATGTGGTGATGACCCGGACGCTGTCGAAGATCTATGGTCTGGGTGGCCTGCGGGTTGGCTGGGGCTATGGGCCGCGTCACGTCATAGACGTGCTGAACCGCATCCGGGGGCCGTTCAACCTGTCCACCACGCAGCTTGAAACCGCCGAAGCTGCCATCCGGGACCGCGCCTTTGTCGACCACTGCCGATCCGAGAACAGCCGGATGCGCAGCTGGCTGGCAAATGCGCTGGCCGAGCTGGGGGTGCCGTCCGACACCTCGATGGCGAATTTCATCCTCGCCCGCTTTGCCAGTCAGGAGGAAGCCGAGGCCTGCGACACCTTCCTGCAGGCGCAGGGGCTGATCGTGCGGCGGGTGGCAGGCTACAAGCTGCCGCATTGCCTGCGGATCACCATCGGGGACGAAGCCTCGTGTCGTCGGGTCGCGCATGCCGTGGCGCAGTACAAGGGTGTGCGATGAGCTATCATCGCGTCGCCCTGATCGGCCTTGGGCTGATCGCCTCGTCCATGGCGCATGCGATGCGGGCGCAGGGTCTTGCGGGCGAGATCGTGGGCTACGCGAAGTCGCCCGAGACGCGGGCGGTGGCGAAGGAGCTGTTCTGCGACCGGGTGACGGACTCGGCGGCCGAGGCAGTGCAAGGCGCGGACCTGGTGGTTCTGTGCGTGCCGGTGGGCGTGATGGGCGAGATTGCCGCCGAGATCGGGCCGCATCTGGCACCGGGGGCGACGGTGACGGATGTCGGGTCGGTCAAGAAGGCTGTGGTCGATGCCGTCGCGCCGCATCTGCCTTCCGGAGTGCATTTCATTCCCGGGCATCCGCTGGCGGGCACGGAATATTCGGGGCCCCGGTCCGGCTTTGCGACGCTGTTTCAGAACCGCTGGTGGCTGCTGACGCCGCTTGACGGCAGCGATCCGGCCATGATCGCGCGTCTGCGGAGCCTGTTGGAGGCGATGGGCGCGAATGTCGACGAGATGGATGTCGACCATCACGATCTGGTCCTGGCGGTGGTCAGTCATGTGCCGCATGCGATTGCTTACACGATGGTGGGCGTGGCCGATCACATGCGGCAGGTGTCGCAGTCCGAGGTCATCAAGTATTCTGCCAGCGGTTTCCGCGACTTCACCCGGATCGCGGCCAGTGACCCGGTGATGTGGCGCGATGTGTTCCTGACCAACAAGGACGCGGTGCTGGATATCCTGGGCCGGTTTGCCGAAGAGTTGTTCGTGCTGCAGCGGGCGATCCGGATGGAGGATGGCGACCATTTGCACGCCTACTTCACCCGCACGCGGGCGATCCGCCGGGGCATCATCGAAGCCGGGCAGGATACGGCTGCGCCGGACTTTGGCCGGGCCGCGCCGCCCGCCGCCCGGGGCTAGGGGCAATGCGGGCTTTGGCCCTGGTTCTGGTGCTGGGCCTTGCGATAGGGGCTTGGGCGCAGGCAGTCGACCGTTCGCCGCGCCCGCCATCGAACCCGCGC
>JBGSVS010000040.1:0-3024 GCA_041752895.1 Tabrizicola sp. | reverse complement strand
ATGCTGGCGGCGCTGGAGGACGGGCTGCGGCCGCATCTGCCGATTTCCGTGCTGCTTCTGGGCATGGGCGCGGACATGCACACGGCAAGCCTGTTTCCCGGTGCGGACCGGCTTGAGGAAGCCTTGTCGCCGCAAGCGCCGATCCTGTTGCCGATGCGGGCCGAGGCGGCCGGAGAGCCGCGGATCACCTTGACTGCGCCGGTGCTGCGGGGCGCGTTCAATATCCACATCCTGATCACCGGCGACGAAAAGCGCGCGGCGCTGGAACGTGCGATGACCCTGACCCCGATGGAGGCGCCCGTGCGGGCGGTTCTGGACAACGCAACCGTGCATTGGGCGGAGTAACCATGACGAAATGGGCAGAGTTGCAGCGGCTTTACGACGTGAACAAGGGCCGCCATATCCTTGATCTGTTTGACGAAAGCCGGGCGGGCGATTTCTCGGCCAAGGCCGATGGGATGCTGTTCGATTATTCCAAGACCAATGTCGATGCAGAAACGCGGGCGGCGCTGGTGAAGCTGGCCGAAGGCTCGGGCGTGGCCGAGAAGCGGGCGGCGATGTTCGGGGGCGAGAAGATCAACGACACCGAAGGCCGGGCGGTCCTGCACGTGGCGCTGCGGGCGGGGGATGGGGCGGTCATCAAGGTCGACGGCAAGGATGTGCTGCCCGAGGTGCGCCGAATTCGCGGCCTATGTGCCGCCTTCGCGCGGGATGTGCGATCGGGGGCGTTCAAGGGCCACGGCGGCAAGATCACCGATGTGGTGAACATCGGGATCGGCGGGTCGGACCTTGGCCCGGCGATGGCCTATCTGGCGCTGGCGCCCTTCGCGGATGGCCCGCGCTGCCATTTCGTATCGAACGTGGACGGCGCGCACATTCACGACGTTCTGCAACGTCTTGATCCGACGACGACTTTGGTGATTGTCGCCTCGAAGACCTTTACCACCATCGAGACGATGACCAATGCCGATACGGCAAAGCGCTGGATGGGGGCCAAGGTTTCCAATCCCGCGGCGCAGTTTGCGGCGGTCAGCACGGCAGGTGACAAGACTGCCGCCTATGGCATTGATCCGGCGCGGGTTTTCGGGTTCGAGGATTGGGTTGGCGGGCGCTATTCGATGTGGGGGCCGATTGGCCTGTCGCTGATGATCGCCATCGGGCCGGAAGCGTTCGATCAGTTTCTGGCTGGCGGCCGGGCGATGGACCAGCACTTCCTGACCGCGCCTTTCGGGCAGAACTTGCCGATCATGCTGGCGCTGGTGGGTGTCTGGCACAACCAGTTGTGCGGCTATGCGACGCGAGCAGTTCTGCCGTATGATCAAAGGCTTGCGCGGCTTCCGGCCTATTTGCAGCAGCTGGAGATGGAGAGCAACGGCAAGCGCGTGGCGGTGGACGGGTCGGACCTGACGACGAACTCAGGCCCGGTGGTCTGGGGCGAGCCGGGGACGAACGGTCAGCACGCCTTTTACCAGCTGATCCATCAGGGCACGCGGGTTGTGCCCTGTGAGTTTCTTGTCGCGCGGAAGGGCCATGAGCCGGACCTTGCGCATCAGCACCTCCTCCTGGTGTCGAACTGCCTCGCGCAGGCCGAGGCGCTGCTGCGTGGTCGGTCGCTGGACGAAGCCCGGGCGATCATGGCCAAAAAGGGCGCGACAGGGGCTGAACTGGAGCGGCAGGCGCGGCATCGGGTGTTCCCGGGGAACCGGCCTTCTACGGTGCTCGCCTATGACCAGCTGACGCCCTTCGTGCTGGGGCAAATCATTGCCTTGTATGAGCACCGTGTGTTCGTGGAAGGCGTGATCCTGGGGATCAACTCTTACGACCAATGGGGGGTGGAGCTGGGCAAGGAGCTGGCGCTGGCCCTGCAGCCGGTGCTGGAGGGCAAGGCCGGGACTGCGGACAAGGACGGGTCCACAGCGGCGCTTGTGGCGTTCCTGCGGACCTGACTTCCTCTTGGAGAAAATACTCCACGGGGGTGCGGGGGGGTGAAACCCCCCCGTCCGGCGGTTACTTCAGCGCGACGGTGACGATGACCTCGACCTTGTAGTCGGGGGTCGCCAGTTTCGCCTCACCGGTAGCGCGGGCGGGGGTGTGGCCCTGCGGGACCCAGCTGTCCCAGATCGAGTTCATTTCCGGGAAGGTCGCCATGTCGGCCAGCCAGATTTGCGCCGACAGGATGCGGGTCTTGTCGGTCCCGGCCTTGGCGAGGATCGCGTCGATGGCGGCCAGCGCCTGACGGGTCTGGTCGGCGACCGAGCCCGTGGGCTCTCCCAGCTGGCCCGCGACCCAGAGGATGCCGTTGTAGGCCACGGCCTCGGACATGCGGGGGCCGGTGCCGAAGCGGGTAATGTCGGTGTTCATGGGGTGTCTCCTGTTGGCGTTGGCCGGCTGGTTAGCCGGTTACGCGCACGAACGGAAGTCAGTTCACGCGGACGCAGTTGAACTGGTCGCCGGTCTGCCCGGAAACCCAGGTCAGCCCGGTTGCCGTCACGGCACCCAGTGCCAGCACATAGCCATTGCCGAAGCGCAGCGTGTAGTTGTCGCCGTTTTTCGCGACGTTCTGGATCGGGTAGGTGTTCGTCCCGTCGTTGTAGGTCGTGTTGGTGAAGCTGAAGGTCTCGACACCGCAATCCCAGCTGCCGACGAAGGCGTAGGGCTCGGACGGGCCGGTTGGTTCGGGCGCGCAGGCGGGGACGAGGAGGAGAAGGGGCAGGGCGAGGAGGCGGGGGAACATGGCTGGCTCCGCTGGTGACTGCGCAAGGGTTATGCGGCGGAAGGCCGGTGTCAATCGTGAAGGGATGGAGCGGGTGAAGGGAATCGAACCCTCGTATTCAGCTTGGGAAGCTGCTGCTCTACCATTGAGCTACACCCGCATGAGGCCGATTTAGCCATTCCGCGGGGCAAAGACAAGCGGGCTGAAGCCGGAAGTTTGCGGGCACCAGCACCCAATTGACCGGGGCTGTGCGATCAGAAGCGGCCCCGGTTCAGGTGCGGCGACTGCGGGGGCCGGATCCCCGCCAGCGG
>JBGSVS010000039.1:0-3003 GCA_041752895.1 Tabrizicola sp. | reverse complement strand
GCGGGGTAGGGCGAGCGCATCGGGAAGTTCGACAAGGGCTCACCGGCCATCAGGCGGGCGGCGATGGAGGCGATGGCAGAGTCGGTGGCCTTGGCGACGAAGGGCACGGTGCGGCTGGCGCGGGGGTTCACTTCCAGGACGTAGATCACGCCGTCCTTGATCGCGAATTGCACGTTCATCAGGCCGACGACGTTGAGGGCGAGGGCCATGATGACGGTCTGGCGTTTCAGTTCCTCGACCGTTTCCGCCGACAGCTGGTGCGGCGGCAGGCAGCAGGCGCTATCGCCGGAGTGGACGCCTGCTTCCTCGATATGTTCCATGATTCCAGCGACATGCACGGCTTTACCGTCGCTTAACGCATCGACGTCAACCTCGACCGCACCGGAGAGGTAGGAGTCGAGAAGGACGGGCGAGTCCCCGGAAACCTGAACGGCGGTGGTGATGTAGCGTTCCAGTTGGGCGTCGTCGCGGATGATCTCCATCGCGCGGCCGCCGAGGACGAAGGAGGGGCGGATGACAAGGGGGTAGCCGACGTCTTTGGCGACGGTGAAGGCCTCATCGCGGCTGCGGGCGGTGCCGTTGTAGGGCTGCTTGAGGTTGAGCTTGTGGAGAAGCTGCTGGAACCGTTCGCGGTCTTCGGCAAGGTCGATGGCGTCGGGCGTGGTGCCGAGGATCGGGATGCCCTCGGCGTGGAGCGCGTTGGCGAGTTTGAGCGGGGTCTGGCCGCCGAACTGGACGATGACGCCGTGGAGGGTGCCATTCTCCTGCTCGACCCGCAGGATTTCGAGGACGTGTTCCAGGGTCAGCGGTTCGAAATACAGGCGGTCGGAGGTGTCGTAGTCGGTGGAGACGGTCTCGGGGTTGCAGTTGACCATGATGGTCTCATAGCCCGCGGCGGTGAGCGCGTAGCAGGCATGGACGCAGCAATAGTCGAACTCGATCCCCTGGCCGATCCGGTTCGGGCCACCGCCAAGGATGACGACTTTCTTGGCCTTGGTGGGCCGGCTTTCGCATTCCACGTCGCCCATCGCGGGGTGTTCGTAGGTGGAATACATGTAGGGGGTCTGGGCCTCGAACTCCGCCGCGCAGGTGTCGATGCGCTTGAAGACGGCATTGACGCCGAGGCGGGTTCTTGCGCGGCGGACTTGCGCTTCGTCGCGGCCGGTCAGCTTGGCAAGGCGGGCGTCGGTGAAGCCCATCATCTTCAGCTTGCGCAGGGCGTCGGCGTTGGTGGGCAGGCCGTCTTTGCGGATTTGTGCCTCAAGGTCGATGATCTCGCGGATGCGGGCGAGGAACCAGGGGTCGAAGGACGTAATCTGGTTGATCTCGTCGTTGGTCAACCCGTGGCGCATGGCCTGGGCGATCACGCGGAGGCGGTCGGGCGTGGCTTGACCCAGGGCCTTGATGATGGCGGCTTTGTCGGGTGCGCCGGGGATGGCAATCTCGTCGAAGCCTGTGAGGCCGGTTTCCAGGGACGCGAGGGCTTTTTGCAGCGACTCGTGGATGGTGCGGCCGATGGCCATCGCCTCGCCCACGGATTTCATCGCGGTGGTGAGGTTGGGTTCCGACCCGGGGAATTTCTCGAAGGCGAAGCGGGGGATCTTGGTGACGACGTAGTCGATGGAGGGCTCGAACGACGCCGGGGTGACCTTGGTGATGTCGTTGTCGAGCTCGTCCAAGGTGTAGCCGATGGCGAGTTTCGCTGCGATCTTGGCGATGGGGAAGCCAGTGGCTTTTGACGCAAGCGCGGATGACCGCGACACGCGGGGGTTCATCTCGATCACGACCATGCGGCCGTCGGCGGGGTTGATCGCCCACTGACGTTCGACCCGCCGGTTTCGACGCCGATCTCACGCAACACGGCGATGCTGCCGTTGCGCATGATCTGGTATTCCTTGTCGGTCAGCGTCAGCGCCGGGGCAACGGTAATCGAGTCGCCGGTGTGGACGCCCATCGGATCGACGTTCTCGATCGAGCAGACGATGATGGCGTTGTCGGCCTTGTCGCGGACCACCTCCATCTCGTATTCCTTCCAGCCGAGCAGCGACTGGTCGACCAGCACCTGTGCGACCGGAGAGGCCTCAAGCCCCGACTTCACGATGGCCTCATAGTCGTCGCGGTTGTAGGCGACGCCGCCCCCGGTGCCACCCAGGGTGAAGGCGGGGCGGATGATGGCGGGGAGGCCGACGTATTCGATGGCGGCGATGGCTTCGCGCACACCGGCGGCGATGTCGTATTTGCCGTTTACCTTCGGGGCCGCGATGATCGTGGCCTTGGGGTTTTCCAGCCCGATCCGGTCCATCGCCTCGCGGAACAACCTGCGGTCTTCGGCCATTTCGATGGCTTCGCGCTTGGCCCCGATCAGTTCCACACCGAACTGGTCCAGAACGCCCATGTCGGCCAGCGCCAAGGCGGTGTTGAGGCCCGTCTGCCCGCCCATCGTGGGCAAAAGCGCGTCGGGGCGTTCCTTTTCGATGATCTTGGCGACGACTTCGGGGGTGATCGGCTCGATATAAGTGGCATCCGCCAGCCCCGGGTCGGTCATGATCGTCGCGGGGTTCGAGTTGACCAGGATGACCCGGTAGCCTTCCTCACGCAGAGCCTTGCACGCTTGCGCGCCCGAGTAGTCGAACTCACAGGCCTGGCCGATGACGATGGGCCCCGCGCCGATGATCATGATCGACTTGATATCGGTCCGCTTCGGCATCACAGCCCCCACCTATTGCGCAAAATTGTGCGGGTTATAGACAGAAGGGGCGGGGGTGCAAGGGGCAAACGCCGGACCGAAGCAGGGTCGCAAAGGCGCGGTCCGGTGTCGGGAAAACGACTGGCACGGATAAGCGGATCGGCCTATCTGAGGCAGCGGCTTGGGAGGCGCAACCGGTGATCGTTTTGGAACACGGGCCTGGCGGAACTCCGGTGCTGTTCGCAGCGCCGCGCGAGGTGATCGTGGCCGAACGTCCGGCCGAAGTGATGCGCGCGCTGGAACGGGCCGAGGCGGCG
>JBGSVS010000038.1:0-3514 GCA_041752895.1 Tabrizicola sp. | reverse complement strand
CTTGGCGGTGGTGATGGTCATGATGGCGCTGGCGACATGGCTGTATCGGCCGCCAGGGACATAGCAGCCCGCCGCCGAGACCGGGATCTGCTTTTGCCCCGCCATCAGACCCGGCAGGATTTCAACCGCGCAATCCGAGAGGGTCGCCTTCTGCGCCTCGGCAAAGCGGCGGATGTTGGCGTGGGCAAAGCGGATGTCGGCCTTGAGCCTTTCGGGCACCTGGGCGGCTGCGCGGTCCAGGTCCTTGCGGCTGACAAGGATGTCGCCGTCCCACTTGTCGAAGGTGCGGGAATAGTCGCGGACGGCCTCTTCCCCTTGCAGCGCGATGCGGGCGAGCATGACCTGCACCAGGTCGCGGACGTCCTGATGGTCGGTCTCGGCCGTGGTGAGGGCCTGTTTCAGGTAGATCATCGGGTCACATCCGGCCCTTCCAGGGCACAAGTCGGCGTTCCAGGAAGCGCATGAGAAGGTCGAAGGCGAAAGCGATGATGGCGATCACGAAGATCCCCATGATGACGACCGAGGTCTGCAGGAACTGGCTGGCCGACAGGACCATGTAGCCAAGCCCCTTGGTGGCGGCGACCATCTCGGCCGCGACGAGGGTGGTCCAGCCGAAACCGATGCCGACACGCATGGCGGTGAGGATTTCCGGCATGGCCGAGGGCAGGATGACGTGGCGCATGACCTGCCAGCGGGTGGCGCCAAAGGAATAGGCGGCGTGGATCTGCTCGATCGCGGCGGATTTGACGCCGGAGCGGGCGCCAAGGACGATCGGGGCGAAGACCGAGAGGAAGATGAGGAGGATCTTCGAGGTCTCATCGATGCCGAACCAGATGATCATCAGGGGCAGGTAGGCCAGCGGCGGGATCGGGCGGTAGAACTCGATCGGGGGGTCGAAGATGCCGCGCATCACCGGGCTCATCCCCATCGCCAAGCCCAGGGGGAGGCCGATGAGGCAGGCGAGGATAAAGGCGCTGAAGACGCGGAAGGTCGAGATCGCGACATGTTCAAGGAAGGGGGTGTTGGTGAAGCCCTCGTTCCAGATCTGGATGAACTTGTTGAAGACGGACTGCGGGGCGGGGACGAAGAGCGGCTTCACAAGGCCAAGTGCTGTGACCAGCCACCAGACGAAGAGCATGACAAGGACGGAGAGGACCGAAAGCCAGAGGGTGTTGCCCTGGCCGGGGACGCCGTAGATCTCACCGGGTTTGGTGGGCCGGGCGCGGGAGAGGCGGGACCAAAGGCTGGGAGTTTTCGGGGGCGGCGACAGGCTCATTGCATGGCCTCCTCGTCGGCGAAGATGATGTTCAGGACGTCTTCGCGCAGGGCGATGAACTCGGGCGAGGCCTTGACCTTCCGCGCGGGCGTGCCGGACTGGAACAGGCGCGAGAAGGGCAGATCGAACCGGTGGGTGATGCGGCCGGGGCGGGGGGACATCACGATCAGCTTGGTGCCCATGAACAACGCCTCTTCGACGCTGTGGGTGATGAAGAAGACGGACTTGCGCGTTTCGCCCCAAATCTTCAGGATCAGCTCTTGCGCCTTTTCCCGGGTCAGGGCGTCCAGCGCGCCCAGGGGTTCGTCCATCAGCAGGACCTTGGGGTCGCAGGTCAGCGCGCGCGCAATGCCGACGCGTTGCTGCATCCCGCCGGACAGCTTGTAGACCGGGGATTTCTGGAACCCGTCCAGGCCCAGAAGGCCGATGTATTCATTGGCTGTCATGTAGCGGGCTTCCTTGCCAACGCCTTGAAGCTGCAGGCCAAAAGCCACGTTGTCGATCACATTCAGCCAGGGGAGGAGGGCGTGTTTCTGGAAAACCACGGCGCGGTCAGCCCCCGGCCCCATGACCGTCTGCCCGTCCAGCACCAGGCTGCCGGTCGAGGGCGAAAGAAACCCTGCGATCAGATTCAGAAGCGTGGACTTGCCGCAGCCCGAAGCGCCTAGCGCCACGACAAACTCACCCTCGGCGATGGTCAGGTCGATCTCGCTAAGGGCTGCGACCGGCGCGCGCCCGTCGGCGGCCGGGTAGATCACCGAGACATGGTCGACGTTCAGGCTCAAGGCCGGTCCTTCCGCATGGGTGGGCCGCCCGGACCGGATAGGCCCGGGCGGCGGGTTGGCTTACTGACCTGCGGCCTTGGCGGCGTAAGACGGGTTCACGAAGGCGCTGTAGTCATCAAGTGCTGCATCGATCCGGCCCGCCTTGACCAGGAAATCCGCAGTGGTCTTGATCTTCGGCGCGGCCCCTGCAAGCCATGCCTCGCCAGTCTGATCGGCCATCGGCAGGAAGGTGAAGCCTTCCAGGATGCCCGGAACCTGGGCCGGATCAGCACCGGTCGCGGCGGCAAGCGCCTTCACCGGTTCGCTGTCAGCGGTCCAGGCCGCAGGATCGGCAAGATACATGCCGTTGACCTTGTCCACCGCCTGCAGGAAGGCGACGATCTTGTCGGGGTTCGCTTCGGCAAAAGCCTTGCTGACCACCCAGCCGTCATAGGTCGGGAAGCCCCATTCGGCGGTCTGGTCCGCGCCCACGACCAGCGCGCCGGTCTTCAGAATCTCGGACTGCACCGGCTGCCAGATCCAGGCCGCGTCGATGGTCCCCTGACCCCAGGCGGCTGCGATGTCGTCGGGTTTCATGCCGACGATGTTCACATCCGCTTCGGCCAGTCCTTCATGCTCCAGCGCGCCCATCAGCGAGTAATGCGCGGTCGAGCCGATTGGCACGCCCACGGTCTTGCCCTTCAGGTCCGCGACCGACGCGATGCCCGAGCCTTCGCGGGCGATCAGCGATTCCGCTTTGCCGATGACGTCGGAATAGGCGATCAGCTCGATCTCCAGACCCGAGCTTGCGCCGATGGCGACGGGGGAGGAGCCAAGCTCCGACAGGACCACGTCACCCGAGGCCATGGCCGCGATCACGTCGGTGCCCGCGTCGAACTTGCGCCACTCGATTTCCCAGCCGGTGGCATCGGCCAGCTCGGTCGAGGTGGAGAGAAGCTGCATCGGCGTCGGGTTGCCGAAATGGCCGATGATGATCTTTTCGGCGAAGGCCTGCCCGGCCAGAAGGGCCGTTGTGGCGGCTCCTAGAAGGAAATGCTTCAATTTCAGGCTCATGGTCGTCTCCTCTGTTGGCTGTTGTTGTCCGTTTCTTGTCGTTCGTTGTCGTCTGTCCCGCCGGTGGCAAAGTCCCTGATCGCCGCGACCAACACATCCAGCGTGTCGAAACCCGTCACCCCGTCCGCCGTGGCATTTGCCAGAAGCGAAAACTCGGTGCAGGCGATCATCTGCACCTTGGCTCCCCGCTGCAAGAGCGCATGCGACGCCGACCGCAGCGCTTGGGCGGCTTCGGGCACCGGACCGGCGGCCTTGATCTGGCGGATGGCTAAAAGAAGGGCATCTTCGTCGGTATGGTACAGCGGCTGCACGCCAAGCCGGGCAAGGGCTGCGTCGAAAAGGCCGATCCGGCGCACGGCGGGCGAGGCGAGGATGCCGACGCGGGCATCGGGCCCCGCAA
>JBGSVS010000037.1:0-4083 GCA_041752895.1 Tabrizicola sp. | reverse complement strand
CGCCCGCCGCCGCCCCCGGCGCAGCAGGAACTGCCCCATCTCCACCCCGCAATCGTAGTGCGAAAAGCCGACGGACATGTCGATCGGGCTCGTGGTCAGGTCCCAGATTTCCACCACCGGTACCGCCACTTGCCGCAACAGGTCCACCGTCGCCGGCGTATGGTTCCGCCCCGACAGAATCAGCCCCGCCGGACGCCAGCTGGCAATCTGGCGCACCCAGGCCTCCTCCTCGGCGGTCGAATGGTTGTTGGCCCCGATCAGCAGCTGATAGCCCAGCCTGCTCAGCGCCCGGTCGACCCCGTCCAGCACATGCGCGAAAAGGCCCGAGGTGAGGCGCGGCACACACATCCCGACCAGCGTCGAGGCCTGATATGACCCGAAGGCCGCCGCCAGCTTGTTCGGGACATATCCCAATCTTTCCGCGACCTTGACCACCCGGTCCCGCGTGTCGTCGGAAAACCCCGTCCCCCCGCGCAAGACGCGGCTGACCGTCATTTTCGACACCCCCGCCGCTTTGGCGATGTCCTCAAGATTGGCCTTCATCCACGCCTCATGTTATCGATAACTTTCCGCTTGACAGAATCCGGGTCCGGGACCACTTTAGGCTACGTTACCGGTAAACCTGACGCAAGATCAGGCACGCCCGGCAGGGGAAGGAACCACGCCCATGCAACCGTCGTCCGACGGCCTGTTCTTCGACCGCATCGTCAAGTCCTTCGGCGGGACGAAGGCGCTGAAAGGCGTGTCGCTGAAGGTCGCGCGCGGAGAGATCGTGGCGCTGCTGGGCGAAAACGGCGCGGGCAAGTCGACGCTCATCAAGACCCTCGGCGGCATCCACCGCCCCGACGAAGGCGGCGTCCTGATCGACGGCACCCCCTATGCGCATGAGGCCGGGAAATCCGGCGGCCAGAAGGTCGCCTTCATCCACCAGGACCTCGGCCTGATCGACTGGATGAGCGTGGCTGAAAACATCGCCCTCGCGCTCGGCTACGTCCGCCGGGGTGGCCGCATCGACTGGACCGCGACCGAAGCCCGCGCGGATGAGGCGCTGAAACTGGTCAGGGCCGAATTCCCGTCCACCGCCCGCGTCTCCAGCCTGACCCGCACGCAGAAATCCCTCGTCGCCATCGCCCGCGCCCTTGCCGCCGACTGCGACTTCCTCGTCCTCGACGAACCCACCGCCAGCCTGCCCGCCGACGAGGTCGAGCTTCTCTTCTCCGCCCTCCGCCCGCTGAAGGCAAAGGGCGTGGGCATGATCTACGTCTCCCACCGCCTGGACGAAATCTTCCGCATCGCCGACCGCGTCGCCGTGTTGCGCGACGGCCAGATGGTCGGCATGCGCCCCGTTGAACACACCACGCCCGAGGAGCTTGTCTCCCTCATCGTCGGCCGCAAAGCGCGTGAGATTGCGAGGCCCCCGGTGCAGGACGGCCCTGCGATCCTATTTGTCGACCACCTGAAAACCCCCGCCGTCGGCCCCGTCAGCTTCCAGATCAAGCGCGGAGAACTCCTCGGCCTCGCGGGCCTGCGCGGCGCGGGCCACGAAGACATCGGTCGTGCCCTTTTCGGGGTCATCCCCCACGCCGGAAAGATCACCCTCGACGGCAAGCAACCCAATCTCGCCACACCGCAAACCGCCATGCGCTCCGGCATCGGCCTTGTCGCCCGCGACCGCGTCGGCGAAAGCGTCGCCCCCGGCATGGCGATCCGCGAGAACGCCTTCCTCAACCCCTCCGCCACCGGCCGCAGCCCCCTGTCCCTGATGTCTGCCGCCACGGAAGAAGCCAAAGCAAAAGCCATCGGCACCCGCGTCGGCCTGTCGCCCAACGACCCCACCCTTGCCATCGAGGCGCTGTCCGGCGGCAACCAGCAAAAGGTCGTCGTCGGTCGCTGGCTCGACTCCGGCCGCCGCCTCCTGGTCACCGAAGACCCCACCGCCGGCGTCGACGTCGGCGCCAAGGCCGAGATCTACCACCTCCTCTACCAGGCCCTCGCCTCTGGCATGGGCGTCCTCGTCGTCTCCACCGACTTCGAGGAAATTGCCAACATCTGCCACCGCGCCATCGTGTTCAGCCGAGGCCTTCCCGTCGCCGAACTGACCGGCGTCGAACTTTCCACCGAATCCCTGATCCAGGCCGCATCGGCCGGTGAAGCCGCCTGAGGACCCGCATGCCCGGTATCGAATCCAACGCCGTCGAGCCCACCAAGGACGAACTTCGCGGCCTCTCCTCCGGTCAAAAGCTGGTCCGGCTTGTCCCGACCTATGGCCTTGTGATCCTGATGTTCGGGCTGATCCTGTTCTTTTCGGTCATGCTGCCCAACACCTTCCCCACGCTCCTCAACCTCCGCTCCATCCTGTCCGACAAGGCGATCATCGCCCTTCTGTCGCTTGCCGCGATGATCCCGATGGTCGCAGGCCGGATCGACCTGACCGTCGGCTACGGCATCGTCCTCTGGCACATCCTCGCTATCAGCCTGCAGACCATGTACGGCCTCCCCTGGCCCATCGCCGTCGCTGTCGTCCTGATCCTTGGCATCGTGGTCGGAGCGCTCAACGGCCTCCTCGTCGAAGTCGCCCGCATCGACAGCTTCATCGCCACCTTGGGCACCGGGACGATCCTCTACGCCCTCGCCCTCTGGCACACCGGGGGCCGCCAGATGGTGGGCCAACTGCCCGATGCCTTCTACGCGATCAATGGCACCTTCGTCTTCGGCCTGCCGATCACCGCCTTCTACGTCCTGGCGATCACGCTGATCCTCTGGGTCGTCCTCGACTACACCCCCATCGGCCGCTACCTCTATGCTATCGGCGCCAACCAGCGCGCGGCCGAACTGAACGGCATTCCGACCCGCAAATTCGTCATCGGGGCCTTCGTCACCTCGGGCGCACTCACCGCCCTCGCCGGGGTCCTCCTCGCCTCGAAACTGAGGATCGGCCAAGCCTCGGTCGGCCTTGAATTCCTGCTCCCCGCCCTCGTCGGGGCCTTCCTCGGGTCAACCACCATCAAGCCCGGCCGCGTCAACGTCTGGGGCACCATTGTCGGCGTTATGATCCTGGCCGTCGGCATCTCGGGCATCCAGCAGTTCGGCGGATCGTTCTGGGTCGAGCCCCTGTTCAATGGCACCACACTACTCATCGCCATCGGCATCGCCGGATACGCACAGCGCAAAAAAGGCGCAAAATCGAAATAAGACAGCATCTTAGGGAGGAACCACCATGCTGAAACGGACCCTGCTTCAAACCCTTCTCGCCGGAACGGCGCTTGCCTTCACCGGCATCGCGGCCGTCGCGCAAGACGCCTTCGACGGCCCGACCACCGGCCCGAAAGCTGCCGAGGGCAAGACCATCGTCGTCCTCGCCGCCGACCTCAAGAACGGCGGTATCCTGGGCGTCACCACCGGGATCGAGGAAGCCGCCGCCAAGATCGGCTGGGAAGTCAAAGTCCTTGACGGCGCGGGCTCGGTGCAAAGCCGTTCCGCCGCCGTCGGTCAGGCGCTGGCGCTGAACCCCGCCGGGATCGTGATCAACGGCTTTGACGCCGCTGAACAGGCTGCAGCGCTTGAAGGCGTGACCGCTGCGGGCATCCCGATGGTCTCCTGGCACTCCGGCCCGAAGATCGGCTGCGACGCCCCGGGCGGCATCTTCGCCAACGTCTCGACCGATGCGATGACCGTGTCCGACGTCGCCGCGAAATGGGCGCTGGATGATGCGGGCGGCAAGCCGGGCGTGGTGATCTTCACCGATTCCACCTATCAGATCGCCATCGACAAGGCCGACCGCATGAAGGCCGCAATCGAGGCGGGCGGCGGCACCGTCCTGGAATACGTCGACACCCCCATTGCCGAAACCTCGACCCGGATGGGCCCGCTGACCACCACGCTGCTGCAGAAATACGGTGCAAGCTGGACCCATTCGCTGGCGATCAACGACCTCTACTTCGACTTCATGGGGCCGTCGCTGGCCGCCGCCGGGATCGACGGCAAGGGCGCGCCGAAAGCGGGTTCCGCAGGGGACGGCTCCGAAGCCGCCTTCCAGCGCATCCGTACCGGCCAGTATCAGGCCGTGACCGTGGCCGAGCCGCT
>JBGSVS010000036.1:0-7043 GCA_041752895.1 Tabrizicola sp. | reverse complement strand
GCGCGGGCGACCCGCGGTCCAGCCAGGCCTGCGCCAGGGCCAGCCCCAGAAGCTCGCCGAACATCTGGCTGATCTCGGGGGCGGTGGTGAAATCCCCTACCGCACCGAACGGGTCGCGCGTGGTGTAGTAGCCATGGACGGGGTGCAGCAGGCACTCGGCCATATAGTCGGCGACGGTGATCGGCCCCGTCTCGCGGATACGCTCGGCCAGCAGGCGGGCGAGGGGGGTCATGCCGCCCCCCGTCACTGCGTCCGGGCGCGAAGGGCGAACCACAGGCCGACCACGATCATCGGCAGCGACAATAGCTGGCCCATCGTCAAACCGTAGCCCCCGACCTGGAAGGCCAGGCCGATTGGGTTGCCTTCGTAAACGAACTGCGCGTCGGGTTGGCGGAAGAACTCGACCACGAACCGCGCGATGCCATAGCCGACAAGGAAGACCCCCATCAGCGCACCGGGACGCTTGAACCAGCCGCGCCGGAACGCGAGCCACAGCAACAGCAGCGCCAGCAGCAGGCCCTCCAGCGCAGCCTGATAAAGCTGGCTCGGGTGCCGGGCACAAAGGCCGACAAGGTTCGGGCAGGTCTGCGCCGCAGCCCCCGGGAAGATCACGCCCCAGGGCAAGTCGGTCGGACGGCCCCAAAGCTCGGCGTTGATGAAATTCGCCAACCGGCCAAGCATCAGCCCGACCGGGGCCGCAACCGCCAGAAGATCGCCCATCGACAACATCGGGATCTTCTCGCGACGGCAGAACCAGATACCCGCGACGACCACCCCGGCAAAGCCGCCATGGAAGGCCATGCCACCCTCCCAGACCCGGAGGATCTGCAACGGGTCGGCCAGATAGGTCGGCAGGTCGTAGAAGAGGACATAGCCGATCCGCCCGCCCAGGATGACCCCGACGATGGCCCAGGTTAGGAACCTTTCAACCTGGTCGGGCGTCATCGGCGGCGCACCCGACCACAACTCTTTCGCCATGACGGCGCGACGGACGATCCACCAGCCGAACAACAGGCCCACGATATAGGCCAGCGCATACCAGCGCAGCGCAAGGGTGAAGCCGAAAAGCTCGACCTCGAACAGGTTCGGCGAGATGTCGGGGAAGGGGATCATAAGGGGCCTCGTCGATATGGGACCGCTTGTCGCGGGCGGGCCTTGGGATGTCAACCGCGGCTTGCCCTGCGGGCGGGCCGGGGCCATATAGAGACCAGCAAGATGGAGGTGGCCATGCAGACCCCGAACAAGTTCTTCGACGACATGAGCCAGCTCATGACCAATGCGATGGGTGTCGCCCAGGGTGCCAAGACCGAGGCCGAGACCGCGATGAAAAGCTGGATCGACCGCTGGATGGCCGACCGCGATTTCGTCACGCGCGAAGAATTCGACGCCGCCCGCGCCATGGCCCAGAAGGCCCGCGAAGAGAACGCAAGCTTGGAGGCCCGGATCGCAGCCCTTGAGGCGGCGCTGGCCAAGAAGAAGTAACGACCGGCTGCCGTCGCAATCCTGCAGAGGGATAGCGAAGAGCGCCGAAGGCAGGCGATGAGCGGTGGTCGGGCGCAGGCGCACTCGACCTGTGCGAAAAACCCCGTGGCCCGGACGCGTTTCCCAGCCTAGGCTGCGGCACCTCCGCAGATAGGTGCCGCAATGACGATCCATCCCGAAACCCGCGTCGGCCATGTCCACCTCAAGGTCGCCGATCTTGACCGCGCGATTGCCTTCTATTCCGGCATCCTCGGCTTCGACGTGACCCTGCGCTATGGCACGCAGGCGGCCTTTCTGGCGGCGGGCGGCTATCACCACCACATCGGGCTCAACACCTGGGAAAGCCTTGGCGGCTCTCCACCCCCGCCCGGCCATACCGGTCTTTATCACACCGCCTTCCTGTTCCCCGACCGCAAGGCGCTGGCCCAGGTCCTGAAGCGGCTGGCCGAAGCGGGCCATCCCCTGACTGGTGCGTCCGACCACGGCGTGTCCGAGGCGCTATACCTCGACGACCCTGACGGCAACGGGGTCGAGCTTTACCGCGACCGACCCGAAGCCGACTGGCCCCGCAACGCGGACGGCTCGCTTGCGATGTTCACCAAGCGGCTGGATGTGCAGGCCCTGCTGGCCGAGGCGGATTAGGATCTCAGTATCCGTAACCCGCGTACCGGTTTGGCTTCTCCGAGTCTTCAGCGTTCCCAATGAACGTCGCCCAGACCCCTCCGGGTCGCCAAATCCCGTCCATCATCGCAAATGCATCGCTTTCGACGCCGCCTTTGCCCATCTTGGCATAGCGGTAAAAGAAGGCTGCGACCCGCGCATTGTAGATGCAGTGCACATGGATGGTCTGGCCGTCCGCGCGCTCGAGCGCTTCGCAAAACCTGTCGAAATCCTCAACCGTCGGATTCTCGAAGTCCACGGGTATGTAGACGTAGACCATGCCAAGACCGGCCACCGTCTCAGCCTCGTCAGGCAAAGCACCCTTGTTCGTGTGGGGCCCAAGATTGATGACCTGGGTAACGCCCAGCTCCTTGATCTTCGACAACTGGGCCTCGGTCGGCTGGCCTAACAAAGTGATCCTGCTGTTCAGCCGCCGCCAGTTCAGGACCTCGGGCAAGTCACGCATGCTCTTCTCCCTCTGGGGCGCAGATCAGCGGATGACTGATATGAAGGCCCATCGCTTCCGCAAAGGAGATAGCCTGACAGCGCATGTCTTCCAGAGCGTGGCAGACCACCGTTCCTTCCGTCTCTCCGGCCACTAGGCCCGGAACAGCCGGAACACAGCCGAAGCGCCCCAACCTGCCACGGCTGCCAGTACCAGCGACACAAGGCCGTAGATCAGCGGCTGCTCTTGCGCGAGGTTGAAGACGAACCGCTCCAGCCCTTCCTTGCGCACGCCGATCAGCCGCTCCTGACTGGCCACCACGCGCTTGTCGCGCAACAGGAACAGCCGCACCTTGTATTCGCCCTCGGTCAGGTTGGACGGCAGCACGATATCGGTGCGAAACAGGGTATCTTCGGTAAGCTCGACGTTGCCTTCCAGAATGCGGTAGCGGCCGTCGTTGGTGCGCACACGCAGAAGCGCCAGAATGAACTCACCCGCCCGGTCCGCCTCTGCCGCGATGCCGATGGCGCGGATCACCCGTTCGATGGTGATGCCGTAGCGCAGGTTGTCGGTGTCCGACAGGATGTGGTTCAACGGGCCGGTCGTCGCGACCGCGTAAAAGCTTGGCGCGCTGTCCACCCGGACCGAGGCGTTGTTCACCCAGATCCCGGCGACGCGGCCCTTCCTGCGCACCGCAACCGGGGTGGACGGCCCCTCGACCGTCACGATGACCTCCAGCGGTCCCTTGCCCTCGGGCGCAGGCGTATCCCGCTTGACCGCGCCGTAGATCAAAATCTCGGACCCGTCGAAATCCGCAGTGATCGAAACGCGGGACTGGCTTAGGCCCGACACGATCGCCTCTTGCCCCAAAGCCGGAAGCGTCAGCGCAATCAGAAGGGCCAGCGCGCGGATCATGGCAGCACCAGGGGGGCTACCGAATAAAGCTCGTCCGGGGTGACCAGAAGATCAGCGGCAATCCGCAGCGCGACCGCCAGGACCAGAAGCGACAAAAGGATGCGCAGTTGTTCCGCCTTCAGCCGGACGCCCACCCGCGTGCCGATCTGCGCGCCGATCACCCCACCCAGGATCAGGACCAGCGCCAGCAGCATGTCGACAGTCTGGCTGTTCACCGCATGCATCACAGTGGTGAAGCCGGTGACGAAGATGATCTGGAAAAGCGAGGTGCCGATCACGACCTTGGTGGGCATCCCCAGCAGATAGATCATCGCGGGCACCAGGATGAAGCCGCCGCCCACGCCCATGATCGCCGACAGGAATCCCACCGCAGCCCCGATCAGCGCCGGGGGGATGACGCTGATATACAGGCCCGAGGCCCGGAACTTCATCTTGAACGGCAGGCCGTGAACCCAGGAATGGATATGTGCGCGGCGGACCGGTGCCCCGGCCTTGCGCGACCGCAGAAGGCTCCGCACGCTTTCCTGAAACATCATTGCGCCGATCAGTCCCAGGAACAACACGTAGGACAGCTGCACGAACAGGTCGATCTGCCCCAGCCGGGTCATCAGCGCAAAGACCCAGACTCCGATGGCCGAGCCGACCATCCCGCCCACCAGCATCACAATGCCCATGGTGAAATCCACGCCCTTGCGCCGCAGCTGCGCCAGAACCCCGGAAATCGACGAAGCGACAACCTGGTTCGCGCCAGTCGCCACGGCGACGGCAGGGGGGACGCCGATGAAGAACAAGAGCGGCGTGATCAGAAACCCGCCGCCAACCCCGAACATCCCCGACAGGAATCCCACAATCCCGCCTAAGCCCAGGATGAGGAAGGCATTGACCGAAACCTCGGCGATGGGGAGGTAAAGCTGCATGCAAGCGGCCCAATCAGGGGCAAAAGCGGCGGAGTGTTCAAAGGGTTGCGCGGCTTTTCCGGGGATGTCAAATCCCGATTGGCTTACTTCCGCCCGCGCAGGAATTCCCTGAGAATCCGTTCCAGTTTTGCCGCACCAAGGGGGGCCATGGCCTTGGTGTGTTCGTGGCTGATCTTTTCGTCCGACATGCCCGCAGCCATGTTGGTGATGGTGGAAATCGCCGCGACCTTCAGGCCAAGGAACCGCGCCAGGATGACTTCGGGCACGGTCGACATGCCCACCGCGTCGCCACCCAGAAGCTTCAGCATCCGGATCTCTGCCGGGGTTTCGAAGGACGGGCCGGAATACCAGCAGTAGACGCCTTCCGGCAGGTCGATCCCTTCGGCCTTTGCCGCCGCCCTCAGCGCGGCGCGCAGGTCGGGGTCATGGGCATCGGTCATCGGCACAAAGCGCGCGTCGGTCTTTTCACCGATCAGCGGGTTCAGGCCGGAATAGTTGATGTGGTCCGACAGCAGCATCACGTTGCCCGGCGGCACGTCGGGCCGCATCGACCCCGCCGCATTGGTCAGGATCAGGCTTTCCGCCCCCAGCGCCTTCAACACCTGCAACGGCAGCAACATCGCTCGGGGATTGCCGCTTTCATAGTAATGCTCCCGCGCGCCGAAGACCGCGACCCGCACGCCCTCCAGCGTGCCGACATGCAGGTTCGGGTTGTGGCCTGAGACGCCGACATGCGGAAAGCCGGGCAGGTCGGCGTAGGGGATCGCCACCCCGTCCACCGCATGGGCGAGGTGCCCAAGGCCGGACCCAAGGATCAGCCCCAAGGCCACAGGGGCATCCCCGGCGCGGGTGCGGATCAGTTGGGCAAGCGTCTCGGCATCCGACATCAGCGTTCCTTCACATAAGGCTCACCCCCGGCGCGGGGCGGGATCGCCTTGCCGACGAAGCCCGCCAGAACCAGCACGGTCAGCACATAAGGCAGGGCCTCGATGAAGGACACCGGCACTTTGACTTGGACGATCCTCTCGACAATGTCCGGCCGTGTGGCCAGTGCCTGGAAGAAGCCGAACAGCAGGCAGGCCCACATCGCCGCGATGGGCCGCCATTTGGCAAAGATCAGCGCAGCCAGCGCGATATAGCCGCGCCCGGCGGTCATCTCTTTGCCAAAGCCCGCTTGCAGGGCCGTCGCCATATAGGCCCCGGCCAGACCGCAAAGGACCCCGGTGATCATCACCGCCGAAAAGCGCAGGCCAACCACGCTGACGCCAGCCGTATCGACGGCAGCGGGGTTTTCCCCCACCGCGCGCAGACGCAAGCCATAGCGCGTCCGGTAAAGCACCCACCAGGTCAGCGCGACGATGCCGAAGGCCGCATAGACCAGGATCGAATGGCCCGAGATCACCTCGTGATACAGCGTTCCGATCACGGGAACATCCTTCACCGCTTCGGCAAAGGGCAGCGTGATCGGGTTGAACCGCGCGTCGCCGGTCAGGGGAGGCGTCCTGCCACCCTGTCCGAACAGGCTTTGCGCGGTCAAGACGGTCAGCC
This sequence comes from Tabrizicola sp., assembly GCA_041752895.1. Classification (GTDB taxonomy): domain Bacteria; phylum Pseudomonadota; class Alphaproteobacteria; order Rhodobacterales; family Rhodobacteraceae; genus Tabrizicola. The sequence goes on along the minus strand of JBGSVS010000036.1, from coordinate 1,076 downwards.
CCGACGCAAGAAAGTTCAGCGCCACCCCGGCAATCAACTGGTTGCCGCGGAAGGTGATCGAGGTCACGCCATGGATCAGCGCAAAGACCAGTGATCCGGCGATGCCCGCCAGCGCGCCGACCCAGGCCGAGCCGCTGTAGAAGGCGACCGCGCCCGCGCACATCGCGGCAACCAGCATCTTGCCCTCAAGCCCGATGTCGAAGACGCCTGAACGTTCCGAATAAAGCCCGGCAAGGCAGGCCAGTAGCAAGGGAGTGGCAAGCCGCAGGGTGGAGTCGAGGAGTTGCAGCAGCGTTGCGTAATCCATCACGCGGCCTCCAGCTTGCGACCACGGAAGACGGCAAAGATGCGCACCAGCAGCATCCGCACCATCACGTCCAGCGCCCCGGTGAACAGGATCACCAGGCCCTGCACCACGGTCCGAAGCTCAATCGGGATCTTGGTCCAAAGGCCCAGTTCCGCCCCGCCCTGGAACAGGAAGCCGAACAGCAAGGCCGCCAGCACCACGCCCACCGGATGGTTCCGCCCCATCAGCGCCACCGCGATGCCGATGAAGCCCGCGCCAGACGCCGAGTTGCCCAGCAGCCGCTCCGCCTCGCCCATCACGTTGTTGATCGCCATCAGGCCCGCCAGCCCGCCCGAAATCAGCATGGCGATCATGATGATCCGCGTCGGGTTGATCCCGGCATACCGTGCCGCCGGTTCCGACTTGCCGAAGGCGCGGATCTGGTAGCCCAGCCGGGTGCGCCACAGCAGGAGCCAGACCACCACCGCCATCGCCAGCGCGATGAAGAAGGTGACGTTGGCAGGCACTCCACTGGTGAAGATCAGGTTCAGCCCGGGGATTTCGTTCAGGCTGGGCAAATGCGCCGCCTCGGGGAAGGTCGCCGTGGTCGGGTCCATCTTCCCCGGGGGGCGCAGCACGTCGACCAGCATGAAGATCATCAGGCTGGCGGCGATGTAGTTGAACATGATCGTCGTGATGACGATATGGCTGCCGCGCTTGGCTTGCAGATAGGCCGGGATCGCCGCCCAGGCCGCACCGAACAGCGCGGCCCCGCAGGCCGCGGCCACCA
>JBGSVS010000035.1:0-6785 GCA_041752895.1 Tabrizicola sp. | reverse complement strand
GCGCAAATCGCGCCCCAGCCTGGCACACCCGCCCCGCCCAAGCACACTTGCCGCTTTTGTGCAGCCATGTCGTTTTCCGCCCCCGAATGTCGGACTGCCCTGTCCGGCCACGGGGTTCTGGGGCACATATGGGGCAAAATCCCTGCACGGAGTCGCAGCCATGAAAACCCATGTCAAAGCCCTGGTCGTCGGCGGCGGCGCGGTCGGGACGGGCATCGCCTATCACCTCGCCAAGGCGGGCTGGGACACGATGATGGTGGAACGGGACGAACTGACGAGCGGGTCCACCTGGCACGCGGCGGGCCTGCTGCCGCTGTTCAACATGGGCTATGCCACCACCCATATCCACAAATACTCGGTGGATTTCTACAAGGGGCTCGAGGCGGAAACCGGCCTGAACCCCGGCTTCTACGTCGTCGGCAACCTGCGCATGGCCCAGCGGAAAGAACGGATGGACGAATACATGCTGTATTCGTCGGTCGCTGAAACCGCCGGGGTCCATCACGAATTCCTGACGCCCGCGCAGATCAAGGACCGCTGGCCGCTGGTGCGGACCGAAGACCTCGTCGGCGCGCTGTTCCATCCCCAGGACGGCTACATCAATCCTGCCGATGTCACGCAAGCCATGGCCAAGGGCGCCCGCCAGCTTGGCGCGACCATTGAACGGAAGATCCAGGTCGATGCCTATCGCTGGACCGGCAGCGAATGGATCGTCTCGGCCACCCGCATGGCCGATCAGGGGGGCCGCCTGGTGCCCACGGATGAAAGATACGAAATCCACGCCGAGCATGTGGTGACCGCCACCGGCAACCACGCCCAGCGCACCGCCCGGCTTCTGGGCATCAAGACCCCCGCGATCCCGGTCGAGCATCAGTATATCGTCACCGAGCCCGACCCGATGCTGGTGGACTACCGCAAGACCCACCCCGAGCACCCGGTCCTGCGCGACGCCGATGCCAAATGGTATGTCCGCGAGGAACGCGGCGGCTGGATCCTCGGCCCCTATGAATACGGCGCTCCGGCCCGCTTCCCCTATGCCGTGCCGGAAAACTTCCGCGCCGACCTGTTCCCGCTGGATCTGGAACGGATCGAGGCGGAATACATGTCGATGATCCACCGCATCCCCTCCTCGGAAACCGTGGGTCTGAAGGACGATTTCAACGGCCCGATCTGCTACACGCCCGACGGCAACCCGCTGGTCGGCCCCGCCCCCGGCCTGCGCAACATGTGGCTGGCCGAGGGCTTTTCCTTCGGCATCACCGCCGCAGGTGGCACCGGCTACTACCTCGCCCAGTTGATGACCCAAGGCGAGGCCGAGATCGACATGGCCTCCCTCGACCCCAAGCGCTACGCCCCGTGGATGACCACCGAATACGCCGCGCGCAAGAACGAGGAATGCTACAACCACGTCTTCATCCTGCACCACCCGGATGAAGAGCGTGAAGCCTGCCGGCCCCTGCGCACCGCCCCCGCCTATGACCGCCAGAAAGAGATGGGCGCGCAGTTCGGCCAGGTGAACGGCTGGGAACGCCCGAACTACTACGGCCCAAAGGACGCCCCGGCCGACTTCGACCACAACAGCCGGTCTTTCCGCCGTGGCGCGTGGTGGCCCTATGCCAAGGCCGAGGCCGAAGCCGTCCGCAACACCGTCGGCATCATCGACGCCAGCGCCTTCACCAAGCACCTTGTCCGTGGCCCCGGCGCGACGGCCTTCCTTGACCACTTCACCTGCAACAAACTCCCGAACGTGGGCCGGATCAACCTGACCTATGCCCTGACCGACCACGGCACTACCCGCACCGAATACACCATCGTCCGGCTGAAACAGGACGAATACTACCTGATCTCGGCGGGCGCATGGACGGCCTATGACTACGACTTCCTGCAGAAAGCCGCCGACGACTGGATGGCTTCCGGCCACGGCCACATCGACATCCACGACATCACCACCCAATGGGGCGTCTATGCGCTGGCCGGTCCGAACGCCCGCGCCCTGCTGAAGGACATCGTCAAGGACGCCGACCCCGAAACCGTCCTGTCCAACAAGCGCTTCCCCTGGCTCAGCTACCGCGACATCGAACTGGGCATGTGCCCCGTCCGCGCTATCCGCGTGGCTTATACAGGTGAGCTTGGCTGGGAACTCCACTACCCCATCGAATTCGGCCGCTACCTTTGGGACCTCCTCCTGAAAGCTGGCGAAAAGCACGGCCTCAAACCGGTCGGCGCCCGCGCCCAGAACTGGCTCCGGCAGGAAAAATCCTACCGCGCCTTCGGCAACGAGTTGGGCCGCGATGCGACCCCGCTTGAGGCCGCTCTTGACCGCTTCGTCGACCTGACCAAGGATTTCCGAGGCAAGGAAAAGATGCTGGCCACCGGCATCCGGTCGAAATGCGTCACCCTCCTGATCGACGGCCCGTCCGACACCGACCCGTGGGGCAAAGAGGCGCTGATCCACGACGGCATCAAGGTCGGTCGTCTGACCTCGGGCGGCTATTCCGTGGCCTTCGGCAAGCAGATCGGCATGGGCTATGTCCCCGCTGCCCTCGCGGAACCGGGCCAGAAGCTGAAGGTCAAGATCCAGCTGAAGGAATGGGATGCCGTCGTGACCGAAGACAGCCCCTTCGACCCCACGAACGCGCGGATCCGCATCGACGGCTGACCGATTTCTTCGAAGAAATCGTATCGGAGCCTTCAAAGGCTCCGGTCCGAAATCTTCGAAGATTTCGGCGCCCGGACGATGCGGCGATTGCGGCCTTCAACCCGGCAGCCGTCTTGAAGCGCGCCGCTGCATACCCATCTTTACCCAATGGCTGCCCAACACAGACGGGAACGCAGGTTCCAACGACAGTTCGACGCGCTGGAGCGGTTGATCCCCGCGCTGCGCGGGCCGATGTCCACCTTGCGGCGCGACAGCTGGTTCCCGATCCGCTTTCCGGTTGCGCTTCTCCTGATCGCGGGGGGCGTGTTTTCCTTCCTGCCGGTCCTCGGCATCTGGATGCTGCCGCTTGGCCTTCTCCTGCTTGCCGTCGACCTGCCGATCCTGCGCAGTCCGATTTCGGCGCTGATCATCCGGGGTCGCCGCAAGGCCCGCTTGCTGGCCCTGCGCTTGCGGCGTCGGCATTAGTCGGGACTGTCGCCTGCCTGTCACCTCTCTGTCGCAGGATCACGTCAGAGGATAACCCGACATGTCACGCCGCGAGCGCAGATTTCACCGGCAGTTCCACGCGCTGGAACGCCTGGCCCCGCCTTTGCGGGGGCCACTTGCCCGTTTGCGCCGCAACAGCTGGTTTCCAATCCGGTTCCCGCTGGCGATCCTGCTGACGGTCGGCGGGCTGTTCTGGTTCCTGCCGGTCCTCGGCCTCTGGATGCTACCTGCCGGACTTCTCCTCCTTGCCATCGACCTGCCACACCTGCGCGGGCCGATCTCGGCGGCGATCATCCGGGGCCGCCGGTCCACGCAGCGCTGGCTTCGGCGCTGGCGGCGGCGTTAGTCGTCCTGCGCCAACTCCTGCTCCAGGAACCGCTCGAAATCGTCCAGGTCCAGCGGATCGACCTGCCCGAAGCCCCGCATCCAGACCGAGGCTTCGCGCATTGCCTCGGGCTCCAGCTTGCACCAGATCACCCGCCCGCGCTTTTCCCGGCTGATCAGGCCAGCGTCTGACAACACGGCAAGATGCTTCGAGATCGCCGCAAGGCTCATCGAGAACGGCTCGGCCACGTCCGTCACCGCCATGTCGTCTTCTAGCAGCATGGCCAGGATCGCCCGCCGCGTCGGGTCGGCGAGGGCGGCAAAGACGGTGTCCAGTCGGTCTGTCATGGTCGGACTATCCTGCGGCCCCCGGCAATCGTCAACCGCGGGGTTGAATATCGGAAAGTCGTAGACACCGTGAAACGGTGGCACCAGAAGCAGCAAACGCACAAGATTCCAGTGACTTAGAACACCTCTTGCGCCCTTGACTCTGCACCCCCCTCTCCGTAGAACCGCCTCGACTGTGAAAGGGCATTGGCGATGGCGTCCGAACCCGATCCCGACCGCCTGCAGGCGCTTGAAAAGCGGCTACAACAGGTCAAGGGAAAGGAACCGCCGCCGAAGACCAACACGGTCAAGGGTTTCTCGCAGGGCGAGGTGGCCTGGATGATGGTGATCGAGCTTGTGACCGGCATGTTGCTGGGAATGGGCATCGGTTACGGGCTTGACGTGCTCTTTGGCACGCTGCCGATCTTCCTGATCATCTTCTCGCTCTTCGGCTTTGCCGCGGGCGTCAAGACGATGCTCGGCTCGGCAAGGCAACTGGCACAGAAGGCGGCTGACGATGCCGCCAAGGACGAAGGGAACTGACGATGGCGACGGAAGAACACGGCAGCGGCCTGCAGATCCACCCGATGGATCAGTTCGTGGTCAAGCCGCTGTTCGGCGACGGCCCGATCGAGTGGTACACCCCCACCAACGTCACCCTCTGGATGGGCATCGCCGTCCTCGCGATGATCGCGCTTCTGGTCCTCTCCACCCGCCGCCGCGCCATTGTCCCCTCGCGCGGGCAGTCGGTGGCCGAGATGTTCTACGGCTTCATCCACAAGATGGTCGAGGACGTCGCCGGGCACGAAGGCCTCAAGTTCTTCCCCTACGTGATGACCCTCTTCATGTTCGTCTTCCTGTCGAACATGCTGGGCCTGATCCCCATGTCCTTCACCACAACCTCGCACATCGCCGTCACGGCCGTCCTTGCGATGCTGGTGTTCCTGACCGTCACCCTGGTCGGCCTCTACCGCAAGGGCCTCGGCTTCCTGTCGATGTTCTGGGTCTCCTCGGCCCCGCTCGTCCTGCGCCCGATACTCGCGGTGATTGAGCTTATCTCCTACTTCGTGCGCCCGCTCAGCCACTCCATCCGTCTTGGCGGCAACCTGATGGCCGGCCACGCCGTCATCAAGGTCTTCGCCGGGTTTGCGGGGGCAATGGGCGTCGCCTCGGTGGTCCCGATTGCCGCCATCGCCGCGATCTACGGCCTTGAAACCCTCGTGGCCGCCGTTCAGGCCTACGTCTTCACCATTCTGACCTGCGTCTACCTTCGTGACGCGGTGGGCGACGCGCACCACTAAGGTCCGGACAACCAACCAACAGCATTCCAAAGGAGAGACATCATGGAAGGCGATATCGCAGAAATGGGCAAGTTCATCGGCGCCGGTCTGGCAACGATGGGTCTCGGCGGCGCTGGCATCGGCGTGGGCCACATTGCCGGCAACTTCCTGGCGGGCGCCCTGCGCAACCCGTCGGCTGCCCCCGGCCAGATGGCCAACCTCTTCGTCGGCATCGCCTTCGCCGAAGCGCTCGGGATCTTCTCGTTCCTGATCGCGCTTCTGCTGATGTTCGCCGTCTGATCCTTTTGGGCTGACATCCGGGCCGGGCACCAGTCCGGCCCTGGTTCCAAAAGTTCAGGAGAGCCGACATGGCAACCGAAGCACATGGCGAGGCCGAAGCGGCTGTGGGCATGCCCCAGCTCGATTTCTCGACCTGGCCGAACCAGATCTTCTGGCTTCTGGTCACGCTGGTCGTGATCTACTTCGTGCTGTCGAAGATCGCCCTCCCGCGCATCGGCGCGGTGCTGGCGGATCGGAAAAGCACGATCACCAACGACCTTGCCGCAGCCGAAGAGCTGAAGCAAAAGGCCGTCGACGCCGAAAAGGCCTACAACGACGCGCTGGCGAATGCCCGGACCGAAGCGGCCAAGATCGTGGCGCAAGCCAAGGCCGAGATCCAGAAGGACCTCGATGCTGCCACCGCGCGGGCCGATGTCGAGATCGCTGCCAAGGCGGCGGAATCGGAAAAGTCCATCGCCGAAATACGCGACGGTGCCGCAGCTGCGGTGTCCGAAGTGGCCAAGGACGTGGCGGCCGAACTGGTCGCAGCACTTGGTCAGGCGGCGGATGCGAAAACGGTGACCGCTGCGGTCACTGCACGGCTGAAAGGGTAAGGCGATGAAGAAGCTCTCCATCCTCCTCACCCTGTCGGCCTCGCCCGCGATGGCGGCCACGGGTCCGTTCTTCTCTTTGCAGAACACGAACTTCGTGGTCCTGATCGCCTTCCTCTGCTTCATCGGCATCCTGATCTACATGAAGGTTCCGGCAAAGCTGACCGGCATGCTCGACGCCCGCGCGGCCACCATCAAGGCCGAGCTCGACGAAGCCCGCAGCTTGCGCGAAGAGGCCAAGTCGATCCTTGCGACCTATGAGCGTCGCCAGAAGGAAGTCCAGGAACAGGCCGACCGCATCGTCGCGCAAGCGAAGGATGAGGCAATGTCTGCTGCAGCCCAGGCGAAAGAGGATCTCAAGGCCTCGATCGCCCGCCGTCTGGCGTCGGCGACCGACCAGATCGCTTCGGCCGAAGCCTCGGCGATCCGTCAGGTCCGCGAACAGGCCGTCTCGGTGGCCATCGCGGCTGCGGGCGACGTCTTGTCCAAGCAGATGACGGCTGAGGCGGCTTCGTCGTCCATCGACGACGCCATCGCCCAGGTCGAAGCCCGGCTGCACTAAGCCGTTCTGGCTGTGGAACTTGGAACCGGCGGCCCCGCAAAGGGCCGCCGGTTTTGTTTTGTTTGGCCAAGACGAACCGCTGACCCGGACCGATCAGGTGACTGTCCAGTGGACAGTCATCCGGTCCGTTGGCTGAAGGCGCAAGCCGGAAGCCAAGGGGCGTGATGCCGGGGACGCCGCTGGAAAATCGGGGCGCGGCTGCCTGGGCTGGCGCGGAAACGCGCCTGCCCGGGGCAGGCAGGCGCGGCCCGATTTGT
>JBGSVS010000034.1:0-3127 GCA_041752895.1 Tabrizicola sp. | reverse complement strand
GCTATGGACCTATGCCCCGCCCGCTTGCGTCGCGGTGACCGGCACGGGCATCGGCTACGTCCACGGCGACAAGATGCTGACGCTCTTTCATTGCCCAACTTGCGGTGTAATCACTCATTGGACCCCGGTCGACCCGGACTACAACCGGATGGGCATCAACCTTCGACTGTTCGATCCGAAGCTGTGGGAAGCGTTACCCCGCAAGTTCGTCGACGGCGCGAGCTGGTGAGATTGCTATTAAATCCCATGACCCTCGTCGGGGATGCCCTAAAAACATACTGATGGCCGAAAATCGGCCTCTGGGCTTAAAAGCCGTCTTTCCGCTTCCCACCGCGAAAGCGGAACTGGCGCTACTCCAGCAAACTTCGTGTATGGCGGTTGCTTTGCCCTAAATGTTGGGGCGGCGCTCACGCGCCACCCTTGTTGCGGAAATCATAGGCTTTGATGCCGAGCTTGCGCGCCTTGTCGGCGAAATTGTCCTGAATACCGGTGCCCGGAAAGATGATGATCCCGATCGGCAAGACGTCGAGGATCGCATCGTTGCGTTTGAAGGGAGCTGCCTTGGCATGACGTGTCCAGTCGGGCTTGAAAGCGACCTGTGGCACCTTGCGGGTCTCAGCCCATTTGGCGGCGATCAGTTCCGCGCCCTTGGGCGATCCGCCATGCAGCAGCACCATGTCGGCGTGTTTGGCCTGGACCTTGTCGAGTGTGTCCCAGATCAGGTGGTGGTCGTTGAAATCGAGCCCGCCGGTAAAGGCGATCTTCGTACCCTGCGGCAAATGCACTTCGGTGTCGGCGTGCTTCTTCGCGGCAAGGAAGTCCCGGCTATCGATCATTGCCGAGGTGAGATTGCGGTGGCTGACCCGTGATCCGGAGCGAGCGGACCAGGGTGAGCCGGTAAGTTTCAGATGATGTTCGGCGGCACTGTCGCGGAAGACCTCCATGCAGTCGCGGCGTTCGAGAAGGGACTGGCCAACGGCAATCAGATGTTCGAGCTGCACGGCCTTGACCTCGGAGCCGTCCTGTTCGCGTTGGCCGCGCTTCTGCGCCTGCTCGTTGTCGTCGAGCTTCCGCTCGATCCGGGCGGCGGCGCGGTGGAACATGTTGACGGTCGACCAGAGCAGTTCGTCGAGATCGTGATCGAGGCTGGTGTCCGCCATTGTCGCGACGAGGGCGTCGAAGATATCGGCGACTGCGCCGGTGATCCGGTGGTCTTCTGGCACATCGCGCGGGTCGGGATCGTTCTCGGGATGGCGATAGCCGTGCAGTCTCAATTCGGTGCAGATCGCGTCGGTGGGAGATGCGCTGTGGTGCGGCTCGTCGTCGGTGTTGTTGGGATCGGTGAACATGGGATGCTCCTTCGTCGGGTGACCGCGACCGCCGCGGCCTTCATGGCGACGCAAGACGGCGGGCGGGGCGGACCTGCACCCGGACGCGAAGCGGCAGGGCCGAAGCGCAGCGGAGGATGGCGGAGACCGGTTCTTTTGTATCGCGATGGAAAGGCGGCCCAGCCGCCACCGGAAAAGAACCGGGCGCAGCTATTGCCGGTCCGCGCAGCTTGCCGTTCTGTCGCCCTTCAAGAAGGCCGCGGTCGCGGGCCACTTCGATGCAGGTGGATATCCCGGATCGATCGCGACACGGACCGATCAGCCGGACATCGCCTTTCGCCCGGCCCAGGCTGCACCGTCCATGAAACGGTCGACATCTTCCGGGGCGATCTGGACCCGCACAGCGCTTCGAAGTGCATCGATGCCAAGGAGGCGCAGGTCATCGTTGAAGTCCCCGAGCTGCGGCGACAAGGTGATCGGCTCGATACCGGCTTGGCATGCTCTGTCGATCAGGGCTTCCATTGCTCCGTCTCCTGCCGGGTCGTCATCACGCGCGACATAGAGGCGGCGCAGGGATGCAGGGAACAAGAGGGCGGCGAGATGGGCTGCCGAAAGCGCGGCGACCATCGGCATCCTGGGCAGGACCATCCTCAGCGACAGCATGGTTTCGACACCTTCACCCGCCGCCATCACGTCCTTTGCCGCCCCGAACCGGACGGCATGGCCGAGGAGGTTGCCCATCGCCCGGCGCGGTGTGTCGATCTGAGCCTTGCCGAGAGTGGCCTCCGAGAAGCCATTCGGATCAAGCCAGGTCCGATGCGCCCCGGAGATCGTACCTTCAAGATCAGTAACCGCTGCGATCAATGCGGGCCAGACTTCCGTCTCGGTAGATCGGTCGGGACGGTAATAGCAGCGCGGATGGAACCGCAGGCTTCCGGTCTCAGGCAAAGTCGTGATGCCGCGATTGCGCAAATAGGTTTCCGCAAGGTTGCCCGCAATCGGCTGCGCCATCGCAAACAGCCGCCGCGCGGCTTCCGGAGATCCAGTGGGGACTGATGCGGGGCGCGGTTTCGGGTCGATGGTCGGTTCAGGCTGGGGGAGACTGAGGAACCGTCGCGCTTCTTCGGCAACCTCCCTGAAGTCGACCAGCCCGCATCTCTCGCGGATGACATCCAGTAGGTCGCCATGTTCGCCGGTGGCGGCATCGGTCCACTTGCCTGCCGCGCCTTTGCCGCTGTCCGATCCTTTGAGGCGCACGAACATCGAGCGTCCCGGCGTGTTTCGCACATCGCCGATCATCCAGTAGCGACCTTCACGGCGACCGTTCGGCAGATAGTGCCGACACACCGCCTCGGCATTGCGCGCCAGGGCTTCGGTCAGTTCCAACGTAGATCGTGCCATGACGATACCTCCATAGAAAAATGGGCCCGCCTTGCGGCGGACCCAGTGGGAAGTGGTTTCGTCATTCCGCGGCGGTGAGCTGCTCGTCCTGCCTCGTATCCTCATCATTGGCGGGTTCGACGTCTTCGTCGATAGCCGTTTCGCCGTCATTCGCCGCCGATTGTGCGCCCTCGGCAGTCTCGCCGCCTGCAACATCATCGGACGGCACCTCGACGGTCTCTTTCGGCGTGCGCAGCGGCTCGGGCAGCCAGCCGGTGTCGGCCAGCAATTCTTCAGCCTGCGCCACCATCGCGTCCTTCTTGAGCGCTTCGAGGTCGGACGCGATCTTGTCGCCCTTCACCTCGGCCACCGCAGCGGCAATGCGCGCCTTGGTGACGCGACCGAGATAGGCCTCGGCC
>JBGSVS010000033.1:0-1523 GCA_041752895.1 Tabrizicola sp. | reverse complement strand
CGCCCTGGCGCTGGCCCGGGTCCAAACCGCGCTGCGCCCCTATTTCTTCACGGGAACAACGCCATGACCGCACCACCCGACCTCTGGCTGATCCCCGACGCGATCTTCGATGGCCACAGCCTGCGAAAAGGCGCGGCCCTCGGCATCGCAAACGGCCGCAGCCTGACCCTTGCTGACACCCCGCCCCCCGGCGCGCCGACCCGCCGCATCAAAGGCACTCTCACCCCCGGTTTCCTTGACCTCCAAGTGAACGGCGGCGGGGACGCGCTTCTGAACAACGACCAGTCACCCGAGGCGCTGCACCGCATCGCCGCCGCCCACCGCCGCTTTGGCACCGTCGGCATCCTGCCCACCGTCATCACCGATGCCCCCGAAGTCCTGGCCCGCGCCGTTGACGCCACCCTCGCGGCACACGCAGAACCCCAGCCCGACCGCAGCCTTCTTGGTCTTCACATCGAAGGTCCGCACCTCAGCATCCCCCGCCGTGGTACCCATGCCGCCGACTACATCCGCCCGTTCAACGCAACGACGCTTGCCCATGTCCAGCGCCTGCGTGCCGCAGGCATCTTCGTCAAGATCACCGTCGCCCCGGAAAACACCACGCCGCAAGACGTGGCCCGCCTGGTGGGCACGGGGGCCGTCGTCTCGATCGGCCATTCCGACGCGACCGCAGACGAGGTCCGTGCCCTTCTCGACGCCGGGGCCACCTCGTTCACCCACCTCTTCAACGCCATGTCGCCGATGCTGAACCGCGCGCCTGGCGTGACCGGGGCCTGCATCAACTCCACCGCCTATGCCGGGATCATCTGCGACGGCATCCATGTCGCCGACGAAATGGTTGGCCTCGCCATCCGCGCGCGGCCCGTGCCCGGCCGGATGTTCCTCGTCTCGGACGCGATGTGCACGGTCGGCGGCTCGGATCACTTCCGGCTTTACGGCCAGGACATCTGGCTGAAGGACGGCCACCTCGTGAACGCCGAGGGCTCGCTTGCGGGCGCGCATGTCACGATGGCCGAGGGCGTCCGTCGCCTGATCACCACCGTCGGCAGCAGTGCAGAGACCGCGCTGGACATGGCGGTGGCAGCCCCCGCCCGCCTGATCGGCCGCCCGGACCTTGCGACCCCGGAAAACCGTGACTTGGCCGATCTTCTCTGCCTTGACGCCGCATGGACCGTGACCGGCAGCCTTGCCGATATCGGGCTGCATCAGGCCGCCTGACGCAAACCCCCGATTTTTCGCAGAAAAATCGTCCTTCTCAGGGGCCGAAGACCGTCACTTCCGGCAGGTCTGTCAGGCTCAGGCCCAAAGCCTGGAACGCCGCCAGCGACAAAAGCGCCGCTCCGGTGCCCGGGCGCAGCTCGACCGCAAGGCTCTTGCCCGCCGCCGTGGCAATCCGGCCCTGCGCCTTTTCCTTGACCAGCGCCGTGGATAGCCAGATCCCCTGCTCTGCCGGCGAACCCAGAGCCACGACGACGCGGCCCAGCTCCCGCTCACCGCCCGCCGCCGGGGCTGCCAGCCCCGCA
>JBGSVS010000032.1:0-3685 GCA_041752895.1 Tabrizicola sp. | reverse complement strand
CCGCGCTTGAGGCCGGGCAGGTGCATGGGCTGCGGGTCTGGTGCGTGCATGGCAAGGGCAAGGGGGCTGCGGTGGGCGATGCCACCGTGCGCGCGGCGTTCCGGGGTGCGGGCTGGATGGACATCAAGACGAGTGCTGTGTCCGAGGGGTTTACGGCGACACTGTATCGTCCGCCGGTGGGTTAGCGGCCTGGAGCCCCCCCACCCCCTCCCTCCCCCACGGAGGGGGACGGAGGCGTTTTTTCGTGTGGTTGCGGTGCCGATGGACGCCATCGGGAAGGAAAGTGCCTCCGGCGGGAGTATTTGGCAAAGGGCAATCGGAGAGAGCGGCGGCGCGCTGACGGGAACGTTGACTTTGCCGAGGGCGGCCTAGGTTTGATTCAGGGGACGTCCGATCAGGGAGAGATTGCCGATGCGCAATGGTCTTTATGCTGTTTTGCTTGCCTCCGTGCTGGCGTTCCCGGCTGCGGCCCAGGAAGAGCCGATCCGGAACACGATCCAGAGCCAGATCGATGCCTTTCAGGCCGATGACTTTGCCAGGGCCTTCACTTTTGCGAGCCCCACCATCAATCAGATGTTCGGCACGCCGGATAATTTTGGCGCGATGGTCAAGCAGGGCTATCCGATGGTCTATCGGCCCTCGTCCGTCGAGATGCAGGACCTGCGCGAGATCGCGGGGAACCTGTGGCAGCGGGTCAGGATCATCGATCAGGCCGGGGCGGGCTGGTATCTGGACTACATGATGGTCGAAACGGCGGAAGGCTGGCAGATCAATGCGGTGCAGCTTTTGCCCGCGCCCGATGTGGGTGCCTGAGGCGGTTACGCCCCGCCTTTCCTGACGCTTCCCTCCCACCCCATCCCTCCCCTGCGCGGGGGAGGGAGGCGCGTTTCTATTGACGTTTCTGGCGTGACCAGCGTTGCGCGCAGCACCCTTGCGGCGAACGCTGCCCTAAGCCCCGGTCAAGCCTTCCTTGTTACCCCCTTTGCCCCAAGGCGGCGCGGTTTGTCGGGGTGTGCGTCTCGCACCCTTGACCCACCCGCGCGAGGGCCGGTGGCGCGAAGCGAGGCAAGGGAAACGAAGATGAACAAGGCTATCACTGACGGGCTGGTCCTGATGCCGCCGCCGTTTTCGGCAGGGCTGAACCTCTGGTCCCGCGAGGACGGGACGCCCGGGTCGGGGTCGTATCAGGGCCAGCCCAATGCGGCGCTGGTGTCGAACGACCAGGATTTCGGCGGCTGCATGGAACTGCAGAAGGTCGACGCCATCCAGAAAGTGCGGTCCTTTGCACAGACGCCGATCCAGCCGGGCCTGTATCTGCAGGTCACGGCGCGGGTGAAGGCGGTGTCGGGCAACCTGCCGTCGGTCCGCATTGCCGCCTGGGCGGGCGACGTGAGCGGGGCGAACGTGGTCGGCCTGCCGCAGACCGGGCCCTCGGTGACCCTGACGACCTATGGTCAGGTGGTGACGGTCAGCGCGATCATCTCTCCCGCCAACCGGACCGGGGTCACCCTGCCCTGGTCGCTGCAGTCGATCTATGCCCATGTCGGGCTGGACCTGACTGGTGCTACCGGGGGCGTGGTGCGGATCGACGACATCGTGGTCGAGGACGTCACCAACATCTTCATCCGCAAGTTGATGGACTGGGTCGATGTGCGTGACTATGGCGCGCTGGGCGACGGGACCTCGAACGATGCGCCGGCCTTCCTGGCCGCCGATATCGATGCCCAGGGCCGCGAGATCCTGGTGCCGTCGGGCGTGTTCCGGCTGACCTCGGACGTGACGATCAACAGCCGCATCCGCTTTGAGGGCACGATGTCGCTGCCCTCGAACCGCCGTTTGGTGCTGACGCGGAATTACGACCTGAACACCTACAGCCAGGCCTTCGGGACCGAGCTGGAAGGCTTCCGGCGCATGGTCCAGGCGCTGTTCTACTTTACCGACTATGTCACGCTGGACCTGTCGGGCCGCCGGGTTGACCTGACGGCACCGATCGATGTGGCGGCGCTGAGCGGTCTGACAAGCTTCAGCAACCGCCGGGGCATCCGGAACGGGTCGCTGAACGCGGTGCCGGGGTCGGCCTGGACGACCGAGGATGTGACTTCGATCGCGACCTATGCCACGGCGTCCAACCTGACGCTGACCGGCGTGGCCAACGTGGCGAACATCCTGGTCGGTTCGCTGGTCATCGGCACGGGGGTGGGCCGCGAGGTCTATGTCACCTCGAAGAACATCAGTGCGGGCACGGTTACGCTGAGCCAGCCGCTTTATGCAGCAGTCGGCACCCGGACCTATACCTTCCGGCGGTTCAAATACATGCTGGATTTCAGCGGCTTTGACCTGCTGTCGCGGTTCGAGCTGGAAGACATTGAGTTCAACAACAACGGCGTCGGCTCAGGCGTGCTGCTGCCCTTGACGGGCAACACGCAGCGCTTTGTGTCCTGCACCTTCAACCGGCCGCAGGACCGGGGGATCACCTCGCTGGGCGAAGGCTGCCAGGGCATGTTCGTCGACATGTGCCAGTTCCTGTCGAACGAGCAGTCGCTGCCGGTGGTCGACCGCACCACGATTGCGCTGAACATCAACGCGAACGACACCAAGCTGCGCAACAACCGCGTCGTGCGCTTTGCGCATTTCGCGATCATCCACGGGACCGGTCACCTGGTCCACGCCAACCACTTCTTTCAGGGCGACAACGAGACGGCGGGTGTGCGTCGTGGCGGGCTGGTGTTCACCCAGACCAACGTCTCGACCGTGGTCACCGGCAACTACGTCGACAACTGCTTCATCGAATGGGGCAACGAGCATGACAGCGATCCGCAGGAAAACGGCGAGTTCTCGTTCGGCGGGCTGAACATCGTCGGCAACGTTTTCATCTCGTCCGGGACGACGACGGCGTTCCGCTGGATCGTGGTGAAACCCTACGGATCGGGGCATTTCTTCAGCGGCTTCACGATTTCGGGCAACAGCTTCCGCAGCTTTGGCGTGATCCTGGACCGGGTGGACATGATCGACACCACCTTTGCGTCGCTGGACTTCACCAAGTCGCGGAACGTCCGGGTCGAGGGCAACAGCTTCAACAACGTGAGCCAGTGGATCCTGAACCCGGTCCTCGTCAGCCACACGCAGAACACCGCGGCCGAGACCTGGAACGTCAGCGCGGGGGGGTTCGTGCCCTTTGGTGCCCGGATCCGCATGGTGGAATCGGTGGCGCCCGAGGGGTTGATCACCAACGCCTCGAACGCGGCGCGCTATGTGTTCCCGTATTCGACGCCGGGGACGGGTGGATCGGGCAACGAGGCACAGGTGCGTTGGGGCGAGGCGGTGAAGGGCAAGGCGCTGGTCATCATGCGCATGGACGTGCCGGCCTGACGCTTCGGCCATAAGAGGGAACGAATTTTCGGCGAAAATTCGTGCGGGCGGTCCTTAGGGGCCGCCCGTTTTCACAGGTCCTGCGGTGCGATGTGGAAGGCGCGGGCGAAGCCGCCGTTCAGAAGGGCCGAGGTGGGCATGAGACGGACGAAGGCGAAATCGGGCAGGTCGATGTAGACCTGAGCCTTCGGGTTGCGAGACAGCCAGCGGTCACGGAGGCCGGGGCGGGCGGGATCATCCGGGGCGACGAAGGTGGCCCGCGCGCGGATCATCAGCCGGGGGTGGGTGAGGGGGTCGCCCTTGTCGCCGACCTCGC
>JBGSVS010000031.1:0-4773 GCA_041752895.1 Tabrizicola sp. | reverse complement strand
GCTGGCGCTGTGGCTGGCCCGCGATGCCTTCGGGCCAGCGTTCCGGGGCGGCATGGCGCGGCTTGGCGATAGGCCCGCGATCCGGCGGATGTTTTCGGCCAGCCGGGACATCATGGCGCGGACAGTGCTTTTGCAGCTGTCGTTCACCAGCTTCATCTTCCTTGGCGCGAGGTTCGGGGACGTGACGCTGGCAGCGAACCAGGTGCTGATGCAGTTCCTGGAGATCACCGCCTATGCGCTGGACGGTTTTGCCTTTGCCGCCGAGGCGCTTATCGGGCAGGCGATTGGCGCGCGGTCGGCCACAGAAACGCGCGCCGCCGGGCGGTTCACGATGCAATGGGGCCTGGGCGGAGCGCTTGCCCTGGCGGTGGCCTTTGCGCTGTTCGGCCCGATGATCGTCGATGTGATGACCACCTCGCCCGAAGTGCGCGAGGCGGCGCGGGGCTATCTGCCCTGGCTGGTCGCAGCTCCGCTGATTGGCGTGGCAGCCTGGGTCTATGACGGCATCTTCATCGGCGCCCTTCTGACCGGCGACATGCTGCGCGCCATGCTGGTGTCGGTCGCGGTCTATGCGATGGCGCTGGCAATTCTGGTGCCAATGCTGGGCAACCACGGGCTGTGGGCAGCACTTATGGTGCTGAACGGGGCGCGGACGCTGACGTTGTGGCGGCTTTACCCGAGAGTCGAGGCGCTGGCGGCCCGGGCATGAGCCGCGCGTAAGGCTTGCCTTTACCCCGTGGCCCCTGCCATGATTGCCTGCCAAAGGGGAGAACCATGCGGAAATTCCTGGTCGTGCTGGACGACAGCCGCGAATGCCTGAACGCGATGCGCTTTGCCGCGCTGCGGGCGGCCCATACCGGAGGGGGTGTCACGATCCTGTCGGTCGTCCCCCCGGACGAGTTCCAGACCTGGGTGGGCGTCGCCGATCTGATGCGGGCCGAGGCGCGTGAGCGGATCGAGGCGCATTTCGAGGTTTTCGCCAAGTGGATGCGCGACAAGCAGGGGGTCAACCCCGAGCTTGTCATCCGCGAGGGCGACCCGGTGAACGAGATCCTGGCCCAGGTGAAGGAAGACGCGGAAATCGGCGTCCTGGTGCTTGGTGCGGGGACGGACAAATCCGGCCCGGGTCCGCTTGTCACGGCGATGTCGCGAAACTCGGGCAATCTGCCGATCCCGATTACCATCGTTCCGGGCGACATGTCGAAGGAACGGCTGGAAAGCATCACTTGAGGCGGGTCCTCCCCGCGTCGGTGCATGCGAGCAGCGGCTGAGGCGGGGGCAAGTAAGCGCCTGCTTACAGCATCCCCGAGCCCCATGCTCTAGGTAAGTCCGGACCGGGACGTGCGCGTCCCTGCCTTATCCAGGACTTGCTGATGACTTTCCTTACGTCCCGGGCGACAGCGCCGGTGCTGACGCCTTTTGCGCTGAATGCGCTTGTTGCCACCTACCTGCTACTGATGATGAACGCGACCTTCTGGGGTCATCTCTTCCGCATCTTCGAAGGGCGGATGGTCTTGGGCATCGTCTTTGCTGCAGCGATCTGGGCCTTGATGGTCCTGGTCGTGTCCCTGTTCGCGGTTCGGCATGCGCAAAAGCCGGTGCTGGCGGCGCTTTTGATCATCGCTGGGGTCAGTTCCTATTACGTCGACAAGTTGGGTGCCGTCGTTGACCGGGAGATGATCCAGAATGCGATGACCACGACCTTCGCCGAATCGCGCCACCTGATCACGGCCGACTTTGTGATGCATGTTGCCCTGTGGGGCGGGCTTCCGGCGCTCTTGGTTCTTGGGGTCCGGTTGCGCCGCGCATCGGTCCTGCGCGAGTTCGGGATCTGGGTCGCGACGACGGCTGGATCGACGGCTTTGGTTCTGGGCCTGCTGTTCACCGGCTTTCAGACCTATGCCTCGGTCCTGCGCGAGAACAAAGAGCTTCTGGCGTCGGTCCAGCCGCTTGCCCCGCTGGCCGGCGCGGCGCGCTATGCCAAGATGATGCTGAAGTCGGTCAACTACGTGGTGCAGCCGACCGGAGCTGACGCCAATCCGGGCCCGTTCCTTGCGTCAGCTGAAAAGCCGATCCTGATGGTGATCGTCGCGGGGGAAACCGGCCGGGCGGCCAGTTGGTCTCTGGACGGCTACAGCCGCGAAACGAACCCCGAACTGGGCCAGCGCGACGTCCTTTACTATGCAAACGCCACCAGTTGCGGCACGGCAACGGCGACCTCGCTGCCCTGCATGTTCTCGCCCTTGACCAAGGACGAGTATTCCTACCAGCGCGGGCTTGAAACGGAGAACCTGCTGGACGTGCTGAAGCGCGCGGGGTTTCAGGTCGAATGGTGGGACAACAACACCGGCCACAAGGACATCGCCGCGCGGGTGACGTCCCGCGGGATGCATGTCGGGGACGGGCCGGAGTTCTGCGATCCGGAATGCATCGACGGCGTGTTCCAGAAGCATCTGGACGCGGTTGCGGCCACGATGACCCGGAACACCGTCATCGTCCTGCACCAGATCGGCAGCCACGGGCCAAGCTATTGGCTGCGCTATCCGGCGGACCGCGAGGTGTTCTCACCGGCCTGCAAGACGCCTCAGCTTGCCGATTGCTCTGGCGAAGAGGTCGTCAACGCCTACGACAACACGATTGCCTACACCGATCACATTCTCGCGGTCACAATCGACCGGCTGGAAGCCGAAGATCGCGTGATCCCGGCGCTGTTCTATGTGTCGGACCATGGCGAGAGCCTGGGCGAGAACGGGGTCTATCTGCACGGCGCCCCCTATTTCATGGCCCCGCCCGAACAGACCGAAGTCCCGATGGTGATCTGGATGTCAGCGCGGTTCCGTGAAGCCCTGGGAGTGGATCAGTCCTGCATGGCCAGGGCCTCGGCAGAGGCGGTAAGCCATGACAACATGTTCTCGACGGTCCTTGGCATGCTGGATGTGGCCACCACAGCACGCGACCCGCAGCTTGACCTTGCCGGTGGATGCCGGAAGGTGGCAAGCTGAGGCATGGACAGTCAACAAAAGCCACCACGCAAGTCGGGCGTGGCGCATTTCTTCGCGGCGGCGGGCTATTCGCTGGGCGGGTTGAAACGGCTGTCCCGGGAAAGCGCCTTCCGGCAGGAAGTCCTGCTTGTCCTTGGCCTTTTCGTGCTGTGCCTTGGCTTCGGGGCCTCCGGGGCCGAGCTTCTGGGGCTACTCGCGCTTGGGCTTTTGCTGATCGCCGTCGAGGCGCTGAACACCGCGCTTGAAGAGCTGGTCGACCACCTGTCGCCCGGCTGGTCGCAATTCGCCAAGGACGCCAAGGACCTTGGCTCGCTGGCGGTGGCCTGCACCATCGGCGGTCTGCTCATCTACTCAACCGTCGTCCTGATCTGGTAGCCCATGCGGCAGCGGCAATGCTGCCATGCAGCAAAGTGGCTTGGTCCTGAGACCTTGCGCGCCTATCCTTCAGTCTTGGGAGGAGCCTTCTATGACAAGGTTCCACAATGTCCGTTCATCCGTTCCCGAGCCGCAAACCCGCGCCGCCGCCCGTCGATCCCTACTATCAGGTCGACCGCCGGCCCGAAGCGCCACTGCGCCTTTTGCCCCTGACAGCGCTTGAAGAGATGTATGCCTATTGGGGGTCGGATCGCGCCTGAGCGTAGGGTGGACGATACCGCCTACCCTACTTTAGAACGGTTCCAGACTTGACGACGGGACCGGCAAGGCGCATATCCGACAGGAACAGTCGGAGACTTCACATGTTCATCCAGACCGAATCCACGCCGAACCCCGCGACGCTGAAGTTCCTGCCGGGCCAGACCGTGCTTGACCTTGGCACGGCGGACTTCCCCAGCGCCGAGGCGGCAGCAAAGTCGCCGCTGGCCAAGCGCATCTTTGCGGCGGGCGGGGTGACCGGGGTGTTCTTCGGCACCGATTTCGTCACTGTCACCAAGGCGGAAAGCGTGGATTGGGCCCATATCAAGCCGCAGATCCTTGGCGCGATCATGGAGCATTACCAGTCAGGTGCGCCGGTGATCGACGGCGAAGTTGCGACCGGTGGTGGGCATGCCGAACACACGGGTGAGGATGGCGACGTGGTCCGTCAGATCAAGGAACTTCTGGACACCCGGGTCCGCCCGGCGGTGGCACAGGATGGCGGCGACATCACCTTCCACGGCTTTGACCGGGGCGTGGTCTACCTGCACATGCAGGGCGCCTGCGCGGGCTGCCCGTCCTCGACCCTGACGCTGAAGATGGGGATCGAGAACCTGCTTCGGCACTATATCCCGGAAGTGCTGGAAGTCCGCCCGGTTGCTGCGTAACGGGGCGGCCTGACTGCCGTGTTGCTGCCGATCCTGGCCTTTGACACCTCGGCCGCGCATTGCGCGGTCGCTTTGCTTTTGCCTGACCGGATCGTCCAGCGGCTGGAGCCGATGGAAAAGGGCCAGGCGGAACGGCTGATCCCCCTGCTGGAGGAAGTGCTGGCCGAAGGCGGCATCGGTTGGCCTGACCTGAAGGCACTGGCGGTCGGGACCGGCCCCGGCAACTTCACCGGGGTCCGCATCTCTGTCGCTGCCGCACGGGGACTGGCTTTGGGGCTTGGCATCCCGGCGGTGGGTGTGACGCGGCTGGAGGCGCTGGCCCATGGCCTTCCCCGTCCCCTCATTGTCATCGAGGATGCGAAACGCGGGCAGGTCTATGTCCAGCTTTTCACCCCCGAAGGCCCGGGCCTGGCGCAACTGGCGGAGCGCGTGGTCCCAGCCTGCCCCGCCACCGGCTAGGCGGCGGGCGC
>JBGSVS010000030.1:0-4449 GCA_041752895.1 Tabrizicola sp. | reverse complement strand
GAACCGGAACCGCTGCCCGAGCCATAGCCCCTGCCTGAACCCGAGCCCCTGCCTGAACCCGAGCCCCTGCCTGAACCGGAGCCTCTGCCCGAACCGGAGCCTGCGGCAAACGACCTGCCCCAGGCCGAGACCGAGCAGGTTCGGGAATCGGAATCGACCGAGATCCAGCCGACCCCGGAAGCGGAAGACATCATTGCGCCCGACCCGGTCCAGCCCGAGACCGAGGCCGAGACCTCGGACACGCCCGAGCCTGCCGTGGCCGAAGACCCGGCGGCGGAAGAGGTGATCGAAGAGGAACCGACCGAAGAGACTGTGGCCGAGGATACGGGCGACGTGACCCAGACCGAGGCAAATCTGGAGAACACCGAAGAGACGGGCATGCAAACCTCGCTTCGGCCGAAGTCGCGTCCCGAACGTGCGCCCGAGCCGGAACCAGAGCCCGAAGTGGCGTCTGAAGAGACGCCCGTCGAGGAGCCTGCCGAAGAACCGCAGGAATCGGCGCAGCTGAACGTGCAGCCGGTCGACGACTCCGAGACGCAGGATGCCATCGACGCTCTTCTGGGCGAGGCCAGTGAAGAGCCGGTGGAAGAGACGGTGGAAACCGGTGGCCAGGACTTGCCGCAGGGGCCGCCACTGACGGGCGGTGAGATGGGCAACATCTCCAGCGCGATTTCGCGGAAGTGGAACCTTGGGGCGGCCTCGACCGATGCGATGAGTTCGCTTGTGGTGATCCGGGTCAGCTTTGCGGCGGACGGAACGCCCATCGATTTCGAACTGATCGAGTCCAGCGGGCCAAGCCAGACCGGGATCGACAAGCTGTTCGACACCGCGCAGCGGGCGGTGAACCGGGCGCATCAGGACGGTGGACTTCCGTTGCCGCCAGAGAAGTACGACACATGGCAGGTGCTTGACCTGGTCTTCGATGCCGAAGGGATGAGGGCAAGGTGATGGGCGCGGGTCGGTCGCTTTTGGTTGGGGTTCTGGCTGCGATAGTGGGCAGTCCGTCGCTGGTGCGCGCGGATGTCATGCAGCCGACAGACAAGAGCTTCAGCTTCGACTGTTCGGTCGCGCCTTTGGTGCTGACTGTAGAGCAGCAAGAAGCCATCGCGGATGGAGTTGGCCGGATGTGGATCCTGGGCGCGGCTTCGGCCGAGGCGCTGCAAAGCAAGATCACGGTGCGGGTGTGTCTGACCGAGGATGGCCGACCACAGAACCTGATCCTTTTGGCCGCCGATGGCCCCACGGAAGAGGCCGTTGATCGGCTGTTCCAAACCGCCCGCCGCGCAGTACTGCGCGCTGGCGTGGACGGCGGACTTCCGCTGCCTCCGGACAATGATGACACCTGGCGCGTGCTTGACCTGGTCTTCGATGCCAATGGGATGAGGGCGCGATGAGCGGGAACAGGATCAGCGATTTCCCCTTTTCACCCCGCGCGTGGTGCGGGCAAAAACAAGCAAAAGAACGGAGCATGAGGCCGATGTTGAGACCCATGATGAAATCCCTGGCCGCGCTGGTGGCCGTGACCCTGGCGGTGATCTTGGGGCTGGCGACGGCCCCCGTCCTCGCGCAGGAGCCGCCGCGGATCGTGATCGGCTCGCCCGTGATCGAGCCCATGCCCATCGCGGTGCCGACCTTCATCGACGAAGGCGGGGCGGGCGACTATGCGCGCGAGATCAGCCGGGTGGTGATCTCGGACCTGGAAGGCACCGGTTTCTTCCGCAACATCGGAGAAGAGGCGCATATCAGCAAGGTGACCAGCTTTGACGGCGGCGTGGCCTTCGAAGACTGGAAGGCGATCAACGCGCAGGTCCTGGTCACCGGCGCGGTCCGCGTCGCGGGCGACCGGATCACCGTGAAGTTCCGCGCCTATGATGTCTTCAACGGCAACACGCTGGACGGCGCGGCCTTGCAGTTTGCGGGCACGACTGACGGCTGGCGGCGGATGTCGCACAAGGTGGCCGACGTGATCTATTCCAAGATCACCGGCGAGGGCGGCTATTTCGACAGCCGAGTGGTCTTTGTCAGCGAGAGCGGGCCGAAGAACGCCCGGCTGAAGCGGCTTGCGGTGATGGACTACGATGGGGCGAACGTGGCCTACCTTACCGACAGCAATTCCATCGTGCTGGCCCCGCGCTTTTCGCCGGCCGGCGACCAGATCGTTTACACCAGCTTTGAAACCGGCTTTCCGCGTATTACTCTGATGGATGTGGCCAGCCTGGACCGGCGGGCGCTGGAGGAACAGCCGGGCACGATGACTTTCGCGCCGCGTTTCAGCCCGGATGGCCGGACCGTGGTCTTCAGCCTTGAACGGGGCGGCAACAGTGACATCTACCTGCTGGACCTCGGCTCGGGGGGCTTGCAGCAGCTGACAAACTCGCCCTCGATCGAGACCGCGCCAAGCTTTAGCCCCGACGGCAACCAGATCGTCTTCGAAAGCGACCGGACCGGCGGGCAACAGGTCTATGTGATGCCCGCAAGCGGTGGCGAGGGCACGCGGATTTCGGGGGGCGAAGGCCGCTACGGCACCCCGGTCTGGTCCCCGCGCGGCGACTACATCGCTTTCACCAAGCAGAACGCGGGCCGCTTCCACATCGGCGTCATGCGCACCGATGGCAGCGAGGAACGCTTGCTGACCGCCAGCTTCCTGGATGAAGGCCCGACCTGGGCTCCGAACGGGCGCGTGCTGATGTTCACCCGCGAAACCAGCGGCGCAGGTGGCCAGACCAGCCTGTGGTCGGTCGATATCACCGGGCGGAACCTAAAGCAGATCCCGACCGATGGTCCGGCCAGTGACCCGGCCTGGTCGCCGCTTTTGCCCTGAAATGTGAACGACAAATTCATCGGGCCACCGATTCACATAGGCCGTCAAAGCTGCTAATGTCCTCTCAATCGAGCCAATAAGAAGGATGACCCTCCCATGAGCCTTGCTGCGAAGTCTCTTCTCCTGATCGCCGTTCTGGGCCTTGCGGCCTGCAACAACCCTGACCGCTATGGTGCCGGTGGCGCAGGGGGTGCAGGCGGCGCCGGTGGCGCGGGCGGGATCGACACCACGGGCCTTGGTGATCCGAACAACCCGACGTCCATCGCCTATTTCAACCAGACGGTTGGCGACCGGGTGCTGTTCGCGGTCGATCAGGCGACGCTTTCGCCCGAGGGCCGCGACGTCCTGACCCGACAGGCGCAGTGGCTTCTGACCAACGCGGGCTATGCCGCGATCATCGAAGGCCACGCCGACGAACAGGGCACGCGGGAATACAACCTTAACCTCGGGGCCAAGCGCGCGGCGGCGGTCCAGAACTTCCTGATCAGCCAGGGTGTCCCTGCTGCGCGGCTGCGCACGATCAGCTACGGCAAGGAACGCCCTCTGGAAGTCTGCTCGGAAGAGGCCTGCTACGCCAAGAACCGTCGCGCGGTGACCGTGCTGTCGGCAGGCGCAGGGGTCTGACCTGATGCTGAAGGTTGGCCTTACCGTTGCCCTATGCCTGCTGCCGGTCCTGGGTCATGCCCAGGACCGTGAGCAGACATTGGCCGATATCCGCGCCGAGCTTGGCGCGCTTGCGGCCGAGTTCAACGCCCTTAAGGCTGAGCTTGTCTCGTCCGGAGCGGCGGCGAGCGGGGCTGCGGGGGGCGACGCACTGCAGCGGATGGACACGATCGAGGCGACGCTTGCCCGCCTGACGGCTCGGACCGAAGAGGTCGAGCTGAAACTGAACCGGGTGGTGTCGGACGGCACCAACCGGATCGGCGACATCGAATACCGGCTGTGCGAGGCGACCGAGGGTTGCGATCCGACAACCCTTGGCGCAACTTCGGTTTTGGGCGGGGATGCGGGCGGCGCGGCCGTGACCCCGGTTGTGACCGATGTTCCCTCTACGGGCGGCGCAGAACTTGCGATCAGCGAACAGGCAGACTTTGACCGGGCCAAGGAGGTGCTCGGTCAAGGTGACTTTCGAGCCGCCGCGGACCTCTTTGCGACCTTTGCCGAGACCTATCCGGGCGGGCCCCTGAGCGCCGAGGCGCAATTTCTGCGCGGCGATGCGCTAAGCCAGCTGGGCGAGACCGCCAACGCCGCGCGGGCCTATCTGGAAAGCTTTTCCGGCACGCCCGACGGGCCGCTTGCGGGTGAGGCGCTGCTGAAGCTGGGCCGCAGCCTGGCGACGCTGGGGCAGGTGCCTGAGGCCTGCGTGACGCTGGCCGAGGTGGGCGTGCGGTTTCCGGGATCACAGCCCGCGATCGAGGCGCAGGCGGCGATGCAGGGGCTTGGCTGCTCTTGACCGGGGCGCGCGATGCGCTGACGGATCGGTTCCTGACCGCACTTGGCCCGGTGGATGCCCCGCTGGGCCTTGCTGTTTCGGGGGGCGGCGATTCGGTTGCGCTGTTGCGTCTGGCGGTCGAGGCCGGGGTGCCGGTGGTGGCGGTGACGGTCGACCACGGTTTGCGGCCCGAGGC
>JBGSVS010000029.1:0-1664 GCA_041752895.1 Tabrizicola sp. | reverse complement strand
TCATCCCCGGTCGGGCGGCACGTTGCGGCTGGACGGCGTCGACGTGCCCCCGGCCCGCGCGCAGGACATGGCGCGGCGGGGGGTGTCCATCGTGCCGCAGGGCCGAATGATCTTTCCGTTGCTGACGGTACGTGAGAATCTGGAGACCGCCTTTGCCGTCCTGCCGAAGGCGGAGCATCGCATCCCGGACGAGATGTTCACCCTGTTCCCGATCCTGAAGGACTTCCTGCAGCGGCGGGGGGGCGACCTGTCGGGCGGGCAGCAGCAGCAGCTGGCCATCGCGCGGGCCTTGATAATGAAGCCCAAGGTGCTCCTGCTGGACGAGCCGACCGAGGGCATCCAGCCGAGCATCATCCAGGAGATCGGCAAGGTGCTGAGCTATCTGCGGTCGAAGGGCGACATGGCAATCGTGCTGGTGGAGCAGTACTTCGAGTTCGCCTGGGACCTGGCCGACCAGGTCTATGTATTCCGGCGCGGCGCGGTGTCGGTTTCGGGTCGGGCGAAGGATCAGGACAAGGCGGCGATCCGGGCTGCGGTGTCGGTCTAGGCCTTGCCCTTGGCGAGTGCGGTCGCCCGGATCTGCGACAGGGTCTGACGCGGGGTCAGCGCCTCGGGCGAGATGTCGAGGTCAAGGACGGCTCCGTTGGGCGAGGCGAGGGCGCGGGTGAAGGCGTCGGGGAAGTCTGCGGTTGCCGCGACCCGTTCGGCATGGAAGCCATAGGCCCGGGCGAGTGCCACGAAATCGGGGTTCGCCATGTCGGTGCCTGACACACGGCCGGGGAATTCGCGTTCCTGGTGCGCGCGGATCGTGCCGTAGATGCCGTTGTTCAGGATCAGGATGATCGGCTGGGCCCCTTCTTGCGCGGCGGTCGCCAGTTCCTGGCTGGTCATCTGGAAATCGCCGTCGCCTGCAAAGCAGACGACCGTCCGAAGCGGGTGGGCGATCTTGGCCGCGATGGCGGCGGGGACGCCGTAGCCCATCGCGCCAGACTGCGGGGCCAGCAGCCGCGCGCGGGCGCCGAACTTGTAGAACTTGTTCGGCCAGACGGTGAAATTGCCTGCCCCGTTGGTCAGGATTGCATCCTCGGGCAGAACGGCGCGCAGGTGGGCGGTCACCTGCCCCATGTCGACGGGAGAGGGTTGAGGCGGCAGGGCGAAGGTCGCCTCATAATCCGCCCGCGCCCGCTTGCGCCAGTCGGCCCAGTTGCCACGAACCGGAGTAAGCGCAGCGACAAAGGCGTTCGGCCCAGCAGGGATTCCAAGCGTAGGGATGTAGATCTTGCCGATCTCGGCCACCGAGCCATGCACGTGGATGATCTTCTGGCGCGGGGTCGGGACCTGGAACAGCGTGTAGCCTTCCGTCGAAATCTCTCCGAACCGGGTGTTCAGCGCGAGGATCACGTCGGCCTCGGCCATCGTCTTGCGGACGCCCGCCGCAAGGCCCAGACCAAGATCGCCAGCGTAGCAGGGCGAGTGGTTGTCGAACATGTCCTGATAGCGCAGGGCGGCGACGACGGGGATGTCCGACGCCTCGGCAAAGGCCTGCAGGGCGGCCTTTCCAGCCTTTGTCCAGTTGCAGCCGCCCAGAAGGATTGCGGGACGTTCGGCACCCGCCAGCAGGGCCAAGGCATCCGCGAGTGCGGCCGGTTCGGGTGCGGGCTCGG
>JBGSVS010000028.1:0-2944 GCA_041752895.1 Tabrizicola sp. | reverse complement strand
ACCCCTGTCCAGCCAGACGCCACGGCATTTCGGGCAATAGTCGATCTCGACCCCGCCGCGGTCGGCCATCACCAGGGTTTCGTTGTCTACCGGGCAGCGCATGAGCGTCTCCATTCCATGTGTTTGGGGGTTACATGGGGTCGCAAATGCGCCTCGCAAGGGTCGGAAACGCTCTTGCGCGGATTGCCGCACGGGCGCAAAAGAAACGGGAGCCGTGGCGATGGCGTCGCCGCAGGGGCTGATGGCCCCGACGCTTGTGGGAAACCGCTTCCGTCCTGTACGCCGGGACCTTTCGGGGTTCCTGCGGCCTGTCCCGGACCCCTGCACATGAGGTCTGGAAATGACGTTGAACCGTCCCGAGATGTACCGCTTTCACAATGGCGGTAAGAAGGACACGCTGCCCTTCGCCGATCAGGAGTACCATGACCGGCTGGAAGGCCTTCGCGAGATCATGGAAATGCATGAGCTGGACGCGGTGGTGCTGACCAGCATGCACAACGTGGCCTACTATTCGGGCTTTCTGTATTGCTCGTTCGGGCGGCCTTATGCCTGCGTGGTGACGAAGACCGAGTGCGTGACGATCTCTGCGGGGATCGACGCAGGCCAGCCGTGGCGGCGGTCGATTGGCGACAACATCACCTATACCGACTGGGCGCGCGACAACATGTGGCGGGCGGTGGCGTCGGTTACTGGCGTTGGCAAGGCGGTGGGCTGTGAGGCGGACCATCTGACGATGGAGCGGGCTGAGAAGTTCAACACCTTCCTGAAGCCGAAGCGCGGGATGGATATTGCCCCGGCGACGATGCACCAGCGGATGACGAAGTCTACGGCGGAGATTGCGCTGATCAAACACGGGGCCAATGTGGCCGACGTGGGCGGCTATGCGATCCGCGAGGCGATTGCGGTGGGCGCGACGGAGCTGGAGGTCAGCATCGCCGGGCGGGATGCGATGGAGCGCGAGATCGCCAAGCGGTTCCCGGATGCCGAGTATCGCGATACCTGGGTCTGGTTCCAGTCGGGGATCAACACGGACGGGGCGCATAACCCGGTGACAAACCGGAAGCTGAAGCATGGCGATATCCTGAGCCTGAACTGCTTCCCGATGATCAGCGGCTACTATACGGCGCTGGAGCGGACGCTGTTCGTGGGTGAGGTTGACGATGCATCCATGCGCGTCTGGCAGACCAACATCGACAGCCACGAATTCGGGATGAAGCTGCTGAAGCCCGGTGCGTCCTGCGCCGAGATTACCATGAAGATCAACGAGTTCCTGGCAGAGAGGCAGATGCTGCAGTACCGGACGTTCGGCTATGGGCACAGCTTCGGCATCCTGTCGCACTACTATGGCCGCGAGGCGGCGCTGGAGCTGCGCGAGGATATCGACACGGTGCTGGAGCCGGGGATGGTGATCAGCATGGAGCCGATGCTGACGATCCCGGAAGGGATGCCGGGCGCGGGCGGGTATCGTGAGCACGACATCTTTGTCGTCACGGAAGACGAGCCCGAGGACATCACGCATTACCCCTATGGGCCTGCGTTCAACGTGGTGGGGTAAGGGAGCGGGCCGGGGGAAACCCCGGCCCTTCTTCTTCAGGCGCGTTTCACGAGGCGGATCAGGAACAGAAGGATCACCGCACCGATGGTGGCGGCGATGATCGCTCCCACGATGCCGCCGCCAAGGCTGAGGCCCGCGTAGGGCAAGAGCAAACTGGCGATGAAGGCTCCGACGATGCCGATGACGATGTTGCCAAGCAGGCCGTAGCCGTAGCCCTTGACGATCTGGCCTGCCAGCCAGCCAGCGATTGCGCCGATGATCAGCGTGACGAGAAGTGCTTCGATACCCATGGAGGTCCCCTTTGTGGCGCTTCTGAATGGAGCGATGCAGTCTTAACGCGCGGAAATCCGCCGGGTTCCCGGAATGGATTTCGTCACGAAGTCGATACGATTGCGTCATGTGGCTGTGATCCCAGTTTGCGATGGCTCGCAGGTCTCATTCCCCCGAAAAGGATCGCCGCCATGCCCTTCAAGACCCTTGGCCTGACCTCTGTGATTGCCTTGTGCGCCGCCGTCCCGGCACTGGCTGAGCCGGTGTTCAACCGTGTCGCCTCATTCGCGACGCCCGGCAACATGGCCGAGGGCGAGGACCAGGCGCGGGAGACCAGCGCCGAGATCATCAGCGCGTCCGAGGACGGGATGATGCTGGTCTATACCGACAGCCCCCTGGGCGTTGTCGGGCTGGTCGACATCGCGGATCCGAAGGCCCCCAAGGCGTTGGGCAACATCGACGTGGGCGGCGAGCCGACGACGGCGGTGTTCGTGGGCGGGATGATCTTTGCCGGGGTGAACACCTCGGACAGCTTTACCGCGCCGTCGGGCAAGGTGGTCACGGTCGATCCGGCGACCAAGGCGGTCGTGGCGGAATGCGACATCGGCGGGCAGCCGGATTCGGTGGCGAAGGCCCCCGATGGGTCGTTCCTGGCCATCGCGGTCGAGAATGAGCGCGATGAAGAGGTGAATGACGGCGCGATCCCGCAGATGCCTGCCGGTTACGTGGTCAAATTGCCGGTGGTCGACGGGGCCATCGACTGCGCCAACCTGCAAAAGATCGAAATGACCGGTCTGGCCGAGGTTGCCGGTGACGACCCCGAGCCCGAATTCCTGGATACCAACGCGGCGGGCGAAATCGTCGTCACGATGCAGGAAAACAACCACATCGCCATCATCGGTGCCGATGGTGCCGTGGCCAGCCACTTCAGCGCCGGGGCCATCACGCTGGAAGGCATTGATGCCAAACGCGATGGTGTACTGAACTTTACCGCCACCAAGGAAAACGTCCTGCGCGAACCGGATGCCGTGAAATGGCTGGATGATACCCATTTCGCCGTTGCCAACGAGGGCGACTATGAAGGCGGCTCGCGCAGCTGGACCATCTTCAACCGCGATG